>JBFYPP010000061.1:0-9694 GCA_041303255.1 Chitinophagia bacterium
TTTGCAGGCTTTCTGCTGATTTTATAGGCCCCATCACCAAACCTTCGTCTTGGTTCCATCCAACGAGTAAAGCGACTTTATTCTGTTTTTCTTTTTGAAAAATATCAAGAATATGTTCTGGAAGAACATGTCCATCAATATAGGGACCTCTCATGCCAATGAACTTTTTCATTAAGCTTTCGGCATCCACTTTTTTCAATTCATCAATATTTTTTACACCAAATGAGGTGGCGTATTTTACGCTTTCTGCTTCAGCAAAAACTTTACTTGAATTGTCTCTTGTAAAATTTCCACCACTTTGTGCAATGGCTTTGTTGAATAATCCAGATGCCAAAGGGGATGCTACCAATGCATTTACACTCATTGATCCTGCAGATTGTCCAGCTATAGTAACATTGTCTGGATCGCCTCCAAATGCGGCAATGTTTTCCTTCACCCATTGTAAAGCAGCTATCTGATCCAATAACCCAAAGTTGCCAGAAGCTTCTTTTAAATCTGGGTGTGCAAAGAATCCAAAAACACCAACTCGGTAATTAATACTTACAAAAACAACACCTTCTTTTGCCATGGCTTCTCCATCATATATAGGGCAAGCACTTCCGCCACTGCCAAAGCCTCCTCCGTAAATCCAAACAAGCACGGGTTGTTTGATTTTTTTAGATTTGTTGCCGGTCCATACATTCAAATAAAGACAATCTTCACTGATGGGTGCAGCGGGGATTAAAAATTCTTCAGACCACATGCTGAAAGGCATGGGCTTGGCTTGCATGGGACTGGCACTGAACTTTGTACAATCCAATATTCCTTTCCAGGCCTGTATAGGTTGAGGTGCTTTCCAGCGTAATTCCGCTACTGGTGGTGCAGCAAAGGGAATGCCTTTGTAAATAGCGATAGAACCATCACTGTTGTTGGTGCCACGAATTTTTCCACCAACAACTTCTTGCGTAGGTTGATTTTCTTGTGCAAAAAGATTGCTGAAGAAAATCGACATCAATAAAAAGAAGAAGAATTTTTTTGTTTTTTTCATGTCCCTTATTGGTTGTTTGTAGAAAAACTATTCATGGTCTGGTATCGTTCTTCGTGTTTGGATGTTTCCTGTCTGGTATTACTACCAATGTGCATCACTACTGGTGTTTTTTCTTTGTGTAGTTTTTCCCATTTCGGAAGTCCTTTTCCATTAGGGTTTCCGGTGCTGATAAAATTCACAAAATAGCTTTGCATGGTGTTGGAAACTTTTCTGTCTTCGGCTGTCCATTGAAAAACCTTATTGCCATCTAAATTTCCCATGGCATATTCAATTTCTGCTGAGTGTGACGCGCCTTCGTCGCCTGGCCTTGGTTGCTCATAATAATAACGATACACTGTTTGTCCAATTTGTTTTTGACGCTCTAGCCATTTCCATGTACTATATGAAATAAACATGTCGCCAGCCAAATCTCTTGCTGCCTCTTTGACTTCTGCTTCATTGGTCGGCGCATATACTTTTAAAATTGCCTCAGCTTGTTTACCAAATCGTTTGGTGATTATTTTTTTGAAATTTTCTACAGTAAGTTTGTCATTACCCATGATACTTCTGTAGTTGGATTCTTCACTGTTCCATCCTGCAAGAAGAGGCACATTTGCTTGCTCTCCCATGCTAAAAATAGTTTCAGGGTCTTTTGGGAAGAACAAACCATCGATGCTCATCTTAAAATTGAAAAGTCCAAATTTACTTGCATAGTTGAGTATCGAATCTGCAGGCATATCCCTTAATGCGGCAATTGAATTTGCCTTGGTCATCTTCAGAAATTGATCACCTGACTTTTCTACATCAGTCAGCGGTAATGCTGATAATGCACCAAGTATAGATCCGCTTTCTCCAATTGCTCCTGCAATTAAATTTTTTGAAAGCGGAGATGCCATCAATGCGCTGACAGAAATAGAGCCTGCGGATTCACCTGCAATCGTTATTTTCTTTGGATCGCCACCAAATGCTGCAATGTTGTCGTATACCCACTGCAAAGCCAGTGCTTGGTCCATCAACCCATAATTTCCAGATGATCCTTTGCCAGATTCCTTAGATAGTTCCGTGTGCGCCAATAATCCAAATACACCTAGTCGGTAATTAACCGTTACAGCCACAATTCCTTCTGCTGCCATACTTGCTCCATCGTATCGTGGTTCTGATCCATCTCCTGCCACAAATCCGCCACCATAATAATAAACCAAGACCGGTAAAAGCTTTTTGCCCGTATTCACAGGTTTCCAAACATTCAAGTAAAGGCAATCTTCGGAACTGCCATTTGACCGAAATACCATATCTCCAAAAATATTGGTCTGCATGGCTCTCGGTCCAAATTTTTTTGCAGCAAGTATGCCCTGCCATTTTCCATTGGGTTCCGGTGCTTTCCACCTGCGTTCACCAACGGGTGGTTTGGCATAGGGTATGCCTTTGAATGCAACCACATTTTTGTTTTCAGCCAGGCCTTCTAACTGACCCACAGGTGTTGAGATTTGTATTGCCGATGCTTGTATGCGATTTTCTTGTGCGGTTGTTTGAAGTGTAAACAAAACAGCCAATAAGGATAGACAGATTTTCATGTTTTTCGTTCTTGTGAAAATGGTAAGTATATTGGTCATAAATCTAAGTTTTTAAATGATGCATAACTATATAATAAAACCGAAGTGGGTGCTCTTCCTTTTTTCATTAGTTGCCTTTTCTGATCTACTACTTGCTCAGGAGTTGAAGATGTTAACCTCCGGGGTAAACTCATCACTTCGTGGATTGTCGGTTGTTTCAGACCAAATGGTATGGTGCAGTGGCAGCAATGGTATGGTTGCCAAGACAGTGGATGGGGGTACAAATTTTCGATGGATAAAAGTGGCGGGTTACGAAACCCGCGATTTTCGTGATATCCATGGAGTGGATAGCAGCACGGCAATCATCATGGCCGTAGATGCTCCTGCTGTTATTTTGAAAACCATCAACGGTGGAGCAAGCTGGGTAAAGGTATTTGAAGACAGTCGTGCTGACATGTTTTTGGATGCCATGCACTTCAATGGAAGGCATGGGGTTGTAGTTGGTGATCCTATTTCCGGTAAGCCATTTCTGGCAAAGACCAATGATTCTGGCGCTAGTTGGACGGAGATCAGTTCATCAACAGCTTGTTTTCAAACCCAGGAAGGCGAGGCCTTTTTTGCAGCTAGTGGCAGTAATATTCAGTTACTCAAAAGGGATGACCAGCTGCTATCTCTTTTTGTATCAGGAGGGATTCGGTCAAGAATTTTTTATAATGAAACTTGTCAGTCCCTGCCACTGCAATCCGGTAAAAGCTATACCGGCGCAAATGGGATTGCTTTTTCTGACAAACACAAAAGAGGTGTGGTTGTGGGAGGTGATTTTTCTGATCCCAAAAGAACCGACAGTACCATGGTCTTTTTTGAGTTGGGAAAAACCTTGAAAATTGGACAACCACTTGCTATACCGACAGGCTATAAAAGTGGAGTGGCTTTTTTGGAGAATGGAGACCTCGTGGTTTGCGGAACTACAGGCGTAGATCAGTGGGTAGAAAATAGTAAAACTTGGGTCAATATCAGCCAACAGGGTTTCCATTCAATACAAGGTTCACCAAATGGCAGTAATACATATTTATGCGGAAGTAAAGGTTCTATATCTAAAATTATAATTAAATAGCGATTACTTATTAAAACTTATAAATAAGTAGATTAAAAATATTTGATATTTAATGCATTTTATCAAATAATTACTTCTTTTTACTTTTAAAGGTTAATTGCTGGTGGTAATTTTGCTCAAATTAATTACCAGCCTATGTGTGGAATTGTAGCTTATGTGGGTCATCGCGAAGCGTATCCTGTTATCTTAAAAGGGTTGAAGCGGTTAGAGTACCGTGGATATGATAGTGCAGGTATTGCATTGAACGAACATAAATTGTCCGTTTACAAAAAACAAGGCAAGGTTGCCCGACTAGAGGAGTCGTTGGCAGGTGTTGAACTTAAAGCCACCATTGGCATTGGTCATACCCGATGGGCCACACATGGTGAGCCCAGTGATAGGAATGCGCACCCGCATTTATCTGCAAGTGGTAGACTTGCCATGATACACAATGGCATCATTGAAAATTATGCATCTCTTAAATTAGAGTTAGAGAAAAAAGGATATGCGTTTAAAAGTGATACGGATACGGAAGTCCTGCTCAATTTTATTGATGACATTCTTTTGCGCAACCAATGTTCATTAGAGGAAGCGGTGCGCATTGCTTTAAAACGTGTTGTGGGCGCATATGTAATTGTGTTGTTGGATGAGCAAGATCCAACAACCCTGATCGCTGCAAGAAAAGGGAGTCCGCTTGTAATTGGTGTTGGCGAGAATGAACATTTTTTGGCTTCAGATGCATCTCCCATTATTGAGTACACCAAGCAGGTGGTTTATGTAAATGATTATGAATTGGCCATCATCAAGGGCAATGAACTCATCTTAAAAAATTTGGGCAATGAAATCATCACACCTTTTGTGCAACAGCTCGATTTGGAGTTGGCTGCAATTGAGAAGGGTGGATATGATCATTTCATGTTGAAAGAAATTTTTGAACAACCAAAGACCATTTTTGATTGCTTACGCGGAAGGTTAGATATAGCGAACCAAGACATCATCATGAGTGGTGTGGAAAAGTATATGGAGGAGTTAAAAAATGCCAACCGAATTATCATCATTGCTTGTGGTACGAGTTGGCATGCGGGTTTGGTAGCTGAATACATCATTGAAGAACTCTGTCGCATTCCAGTTGAAGTTGAATATGCATCTGAGTTCAGGTACAGAAATCCAATAGTAAACAAAGGAGATGTATTGTTTGCAATTTCTCAGAGTGGAGAAACCGCAGATACGTTGGTAGCGATTGAACGTGCAAAAGAGCAGGGAGCTATCATATTTGGTATTTTAAATGTAGTAGGTTCATCAATCGCGCGTATTTCTCATGCAGGTGCATACACACATGCGGGTCCGGAGATTGGTGTAGCAAGTACAAAAGCATTTACTGCACAGTTGGTGGTATTGGCCATGATTGCATTGAAAATTGCCAAAGAAAAAAAGAGTATTTCCAATGCACGTTTCATGCATTTGATGCATGAGTTGAATGCAGTACCTGACAAGGTAGAAGAGATTTTAGCGTCTACTGGAAAAATAAAAGCAGTTGCTTCCAAACACGCAGCGGCTTCAAGTTTTTTGTTCTTGGGTAGGGGCTATAATTTCCCAATTGCTTTGGAAGGTGCATTAAAATTGAAGGAGATATCTTACATACATGCAGAAGGTTATCCGGCAGCAGAGATGAAACATGGTCCCATTGCTTTGGTAGACGAAAATCTTCCTGTACTTTTTGTTGCAACCAAAGATGCCTACCATGAAAAAGTGGTGAGCAACATGCAAGAGATCAATGCCCGAAAGGGAAAGTTGATTGCGGTTGTAACGGCAGGAGACCATAGTGTGTCATCGCTCACAGGTGATTTGATTGAAGTACCTGAAGCCGATGAAGTGATTGCGCCAATTTTGAATGTGGTTCCATTGCAATTGCTTTCTTATTATATAGGCGTAGAAAGAGGATTGGACGTAGATCGTCCGCGTAACCTTGCCAAAAGTGTAACTGTAGAATAAATTATTATCCCCAACCCATGAACAAGATCAGTAAGAAACCCATTTCGTCTATTGGATATGATTTCATTAGTGAAGCCTATCTTCCCGAAGGTAAGGATGAGTATCATTTGCGAAATCGCTACAACCAAAGTGGTATTGAATACCGAAGTTTATCAGCTTCAGAAATAGAAACCTTGGTAAGAAACAGCAATACTTCAGATAACTGGAACAATATTTTGGTATCTGCACGCTTTGATCCGCAATTGGTGAAGAATTGTAGTTTTTTTGGATTGGTAAGAATTGCAAAACTAGAGCCTTTGTCCTTGGGTTTTCATAACCTCAGTCTCTCCGTTGGTCTTTACAATTCTACAATCATCAGTTGTGATTTTGGCGATAATGTTTGTGTGCACAACGTAAATTATCTTTCTCATTTTGTGATTGGTAGTGAGGTGATGATTGCCAATGTGAATGAACTTGCAACTACGAGCACATCAAAATTTGGGAATGGCATCATCAAAGATGGAGAGACAGAAGCACAGCGAATATGGTTAGAAATTTGTAATGAAAATGGCGGTAGAAAAGTATTGCCTTTTGATGGCATGTTGACTGCTGATGCTTTTCTTTGGAGTAAATATAGAAATGATGATAAGTTGATGAGTGCGTTTCACGCATTCACGGAGAAGAAGTTTGACAGTGCACGTGGGCATTATGGAATTATTGGTGACAGAACGGTAATCAAGAATTGTAAAATGCTAAAAGATGTGCTGATCGGTTCTGATGCATACATCAAAGGAGCAAATAAAATAAAAAATGTTACCATCAACAGTAACGACCAAGCCTCAACGCAAATTGGAGAAGGTTGTGAATTGGTGAATGGTATTATTGGTGTAGGTTGTAGACTTTTTTACGGGGTGAAGGCCGTCCGCTTTTTTATGGCTTCTCATTCTCAATTGAAATATGGCGCACGATTGATTAACTCTTATTTGGGTAACAATGCAACCATTTCTTGTTGTGAGGTATTGAATTCTTTAATCTATCCTTTTCATGAACAGCACCACAACAATTCATTTTTGTGTGCGTCATTGGTAATGGGTCAGTCCAATGTTGCAGCAGGTGCTACCATAGGTTCTAACCACAATTCCCGAGGAGCAGATGGGGAGCTTATTGCTGGCAGGGGTTTTTGGCCTGGCTTATGTGTCAGTTTGAAACACAATTCAAAGTTTGCCTCCTTTTCTTTGTTGGCCAAAGGCGATTTTCCTTTTGAATTGAATATTCCAATACCATTTGCTTTGGTAATCAACGATCCCACTGCCAATGAGTTAAGAATCATTCCCGCTTATTGGTTTAGGTATAATTTTTATGCGTTACAAAGAAATGAATGGAAATACAAAGACCGTGATGCAAGAATTACAAAAGAACTTTTGCTTGAACACAGAAGTTTGGCTCCAGATACAGTAAACGAAATTTTCAATGCGTTGGAGCTAATGGCGCTATTTACTGGTCGCGCTTACTATGGATCGAAAGAGCAAAAAATACCAGCAGATGATGTTTGTACTAAGTCGGGATACAAACTATTAGAAAAGCAAGATGAAATTGTGGATGGTCTGGAGATATTGGCGGAAGGGTTTGAGAACAGCAAGCGAAAAGTGGTTTTGATTAAAGTGCGACAAGCTTATGCAGCTTATGTAGAAATGATTCGTTATTATGCTTTAGGAGAAATAGTGCAGGCGCTGCAACATCAATCAGAACCTGTATCATCTTTAAATCAGCTCACCAGTTCTGCAAAAAGAGAACAGTGGATGAATGTAGGCGGACAACTCATGCCTTCTTCTGTTTTTTCAATTTTGTTGGATAGAATTCGCTTAACAAAAATTAAATCCTGGGATGGTGTTCATGCCTATTATATGGACGCAGCGGCAGATTACAATGAGCAGGTATTGCATCATGCGATGGCTTGTTTGATGGAAATAGAGGGGATAAAAAAACGATCGCTGACAGAAGAAAAACTGGAGCAATTATTGGATCAACATGTGCAAATGACAGAAAAAGTATACGAAGGAATTATTGCTTCTCGTGAAAAAGACATGAGTAATCCTTTCCGACAAATGGTTTTTGATGATGAAGAAGAGCAGGTGGCTGTTATTGGGAAATTGAGTGATAATTCGTTTATTAAGCAGAAGGATGTAGAGCGAAAAGAATTAAAACGAGCTGTTGAAACGATAAAAAAGAAATTACGCGCAGTCTTGCAATAGAAGGCCAAATGAGTTGCAGCTACAAATCAATCCATTATTTGATAACTTCGCTGCGTGATTTATATTAAGTTGATTTTGGTAGCCATCATGTGGGGCGGAACTTTTATCGCTACCAAAATGGTCTCCCATGTTTTTGGTTCATTTACAGGGGCCTCTTATCGTTATTTGGTAGCCCTAATCTTTATGGTACCGATTTTGCTGGTGAAAGACCCTAAGGCATTTAAAGTGACTAAAAAACAACTTTTCCAGTTGTCTCTGTTGGGCGCTACAGGAATTTTTGCCTACAGTTTTTTCTTCTTTACAGGCTTGAGAATGGTAAAGGCCAGTCACGGTGCTTTAATTGTTGCATTGAACCCTGTATTGGTGATGCTGATTTCATCTTCAATTGGAAAGGAGCGGATATCTGGGATAAAAATTATTGGATTGATCTTGTCAATTACAGGCACTGCCATCGTAATTGCAAGAGGCGATTTGTTGGAATTGTTTACCATGTTTACCTGGGGTGATGCTTTCATGTTGGGTTGTCCCATTTCCTGGGCCCTGTATACCTACTTCGCGAAAGATGTATTGAAGTTTGCTACCCCGCTTCAAGCCTCCACATGGGCAATTGTAATTGGGTTGGCAATGATTCTTTTCTTTGTACCCTTTGAAACCTATCCCGTAAAAGTAGACTGGACCATTTGGTTGGCGATTGTCTACCTTGGTATTTGTGGATCCGTGCTTGGTTTTGTTTGGTATTATGAGGGCATTAAAGAAATTGGACCCGTGAAGACATCCGTTTTTAATAACCTGATTCCCATTTTTGCTGTAATGTTTTCAGTCGTTTTTTTAGACGAAACCATCCATACTTATATGTGGTATGGTTCAGCGTTGGTCATCAGCGGCGTCTATATCATCAACAAATACTAAATGGTCCTTCCGGGATAAACCTTCAATGCTTCCTCAAGGCAATCCATTGCTGCATCAATATCCTTGTTGTTGATCACATAAGCCAAACGCACTTCGTTTTTACCCAATCCTTTTGTTTCATAAAACCCACTTGCAGGTGCCAACATCACTGTTTCACCTTGGTGAGAAAACGATTCCAGAAGCCATTGGCAGAACCTATCTCCATCATCTATGGGTAACTTTGCAATTACATAAAAAGCACCACCTGGAGTTGGACAAAAAACGCCCTCCATTTGGTTAAGTCTTTTCACAACTAAGTTTCGTCTTGATAAATACGCTGCTTTTGGAGCGTTGAAATAATCATCGGGTAAATCCACTGCCGCTTCTCCAAGTATTTGTGCTAGGCCAGGCGGACTCAATCTGGCCTGGGCCAGTTTCATGGCAGCATTGTACACTTCTTTGTTTTTTGTAACAAAAGCACCAATTCTTGCGCCACATGCAGAGTAGCGTTTTGAAATCGTATCCATCAAGATGACCTGCTCTTGAATTTTCTGCAAATGCAAAGCGCTGGTATATTCTCCTTCATAACAAAATTCGCGATAGGCTTCGTCAGAAAAAAGAAAGAGTTGCTTACGAAGACAAATGTCTTCTAATTGTTCCATCTCAGATTTGCTGTATAAATAGCCTGTAGGGTTATTGGGGTTGCAAATCAAGATGGCCTTGGTTTTTGGCGTAATGAGTTTTTCAAATTCTGAAATGGGAGGTAATGCAAAGCCATTTTCAATATGAGAAGTAACGGGGATGATTTTTATTCCAGCCATCACAGCAAAGCCATTGTAGTTGGCATAAAAAGGTTCAGGAATAATCACTTCATCGCCTGCATCTAGACAGGCCATCATGCCAAACACGATTGCTTCACTGCCCCCAGCAG
>JBFYPP010000062.1:0-9574 GCA_041303255.1 Chitinophagia bacterium
GCGTCAACGGCATGGACTTCCTTCACACCTGGGATTTCTTTGGGAATGGCAGTCCCGGTCATCTCATGAATCAATTGTCCAAATGATGTGTCTTCCTGTGGAGGTCGACCAACCACAGTAAAAGGCCATATTGCATTTTTTCTGGCATAGACCTTGTGCACTTTCATCAACGGGAAAGGATGCTGTAAACTGTAATATCCCAAATGATCACCAAATGGTCCCTCTGGCTTATTTTCTCCAGGCATCACTTCACCTGTAATTACAAAATCTGCATCTGTGCTTACCGCAAATCCATCTTTATACGTATACCGAAACCTTCTACCAGCAAGTAGACCAGCAAAGGTCATTTCGCTTAATTCCTCAGGCAAAGGCATCACGGCAGAAACAGCATGAGCGGGTGGTCCTCCTACAAACACACTCACCTTCAAAGGAATTCCCAGCTTATTGGCTTTGGTCTGGTGTACCCCAATTCCCCTGTGCAACTGATAATGAAGTCCAATTTCTTTACCCAATTCATAGTTGTTACCCGACAACTGAATTCGATACATCCCCAGGTTTGATTTCATGATGCCTGGCTGATCGATGTCTTCTGAATAGACCTGTGGTAGGGTTACAAACGCACCACCATCCATAGGCCAGTGTTGAATCAATGGAATATCAGAGATCTTAATTTCTTCAAACAGTACGGGTTTGCTTATTGGATTTTTGAGTGGTAATGCTTTGAATGCTGCAAATAAAGCACCCAGGTTTTGAAAAGGATGTTTAAGTCCTTCTATTGGATTGTTTTTTAACGCAATCAGTTTTTGAACTTGCGCTAAGGTGTCTCTAAATATAAAACGACTACGTTCTAATGAACCGAATATATTTGAAACCGCTCTGTATTTTGAGCCTTTTACATTTTCAAACAAAAGTGTTGGACCGCCTACTTCATAAACCCTATGGTGAATGGTGGCCATTTCAAGGTATGGATCTACTTCTTCAGTTACCCTCACCAAATGACCATGACGCTCTAAATCCAAGAGGCATTCTTCCAATGATTTGTAAGCCATTTGGACAAGGTTTGAATGATTAAAGGCATCGAAATTTAAAAAAGCAATGCTTTAGATACACCCCATTAAAATATAAAAATCAATTACTTAGATTCTTTCAAAAGAGGAGAAGTAGAAATTGCCTTCGATCTCCGCGTTTTCATCACTATCACTTCCGTGAACTGCGTTTTCGCCTACACTTTTAGCATATAGTTTACGAATGGTTCCATCTTCAGCATTGGCTGGGTTGGTAGCTCCGATCAATTTGCGGAAATCCTCTACAGCATTTTCTTTTTCAAGAATTGCGGCAACAATTGGACCACTGCTCATGAATTCAACCAATTCGCCGTAGAAGGGTCTTTCTTTATGGACTGCATAGAACTCACCTGCTTTTTCTGCAGACAGTTTTGTCAGCTTCAATGCGATTATTTTATATCCAGCTGCTTCAATGTGCTTTAGAATTGAACCAGTATGTCCGCTTGCAAAGGCATCTGGCTTGATCATCGTAAAAGTTCTGTTACTCATATTCTTTCTTATTTTAGAACCACAAAGTTAAATGAAGCGCCATCACAACCCAAGTAAAAACCCTGTTAATTGGATTTCAATTATTTGAATATTACATTTGCACTCCATCATGAAAGAAATTAGCCACGTTTTTGAATCACTCAAGCCTACAGATCCGGTTGTTATCAACATGCATCAAAAGCCAGATCCTGATGCAATGGGCTCAGCATTAGGACTTTATCATTTTATTAAAAAATTGGGTAACCCTGTGGTTGTGATTTCTCCAACCAATTGGGCTGATTTTTTAAAATGGATGCCAGGCATAGAGGATGTGATTGATTTTGAATCAAGGGGTGAACTGGCAAAAAAATACCTTTCTGCTGCAAAATGGTTATTTAGTCTAGACTACAACCATTTTAACCGCACAAGGTATATGGAGGGAATCCTGATTCAAATGGATTGCAAAAAAGTGTTGATCGACCACCACAGAGAACCCCAAACTGAATGTTTTGATTTTGGGTATAGCGACATCATGAAAAGTTCTACTTCAGAAATGATTTATGATTTCATCGTCCTTTCGGGTAAAAAAGAGTTGATTGATCAAAATATTGCGGCATGTTTGTATGCGGGTGTTATGGCTGATACGGGTTCATTTAGGTTTTCCTCTACCAGTCCGGATACACATAAAATGATTGCAGAACTTCAGGCTTACGACATCAACCATCCGAAGATTCACTCCAATGTTTACGATAATTTCCAGGAAAACAGACTTCGTTTCATTGGTCATGTTCTTTTAAACAGAATGGAAGTGCTTTACGAACACAATGCAGCAATCATTGCCATTCCAAAATCAGACATATTAAAATTTCATATCAAAACTGGTGAAACAGAAGGTTTGGTCAATTATCCACTTACCATTCAAGGAATTGAGATGTCTGCCTTACTTATAGATAGGGATGAAGAGAGAAAATGGTCTTTTAGGAGTAGAGAAACCTTCGATTGCAATACATTTGCTAGGAAATACTTTGAAGGAGGTGGTCATTTCAATGCAGCGGGCGGAAGAAGTTCACTTTCAGTTGAAGAAAACATCAGTTATTTCAAAAAATCATTGGCAGAATTTAAATCTACATAACAACAATTAAAATGAAAAAAACAGCACTGCTCTTAACAGCATTATCCATTTTGATGCTCAATGCATGTACAAACATTGGGTTCAATAAAACCAAATCCGGCTTGGAGTATAAAATTATTTCAGGTAGCGAAAAAGGTGATTCTCTTAAACATGGTGACATCGTAAAATTTGAATACAGAATTACTTTCAAAGATTCTATGGTAATGAATTCTTATGATTTCATGCCGGTTTATGATCAAGTGGACAGCGTAGGCCGATTCCACGATTTTTCTGAGTTTCTAACCAAAATGAAAGTAGGAGATAGTGCAGTGAGTTATCAAATCTTCGATACTTTGGAAAAAAATTCACAATTTGGCGTTCCTCCTTACATGAAGAAAGGAGATAAGCAACAAATGACCATCAAGGTTACTCAGGTATTTAAAGCCAAAGACGGAAAATTATCCAGAGATTTTGCAATTGAAGATTACAACAATGAAATGGATAAGTACAAAGCCAAAGAGCTTGCTGAGATTGAAAAATACCTTCAATTGAAAAAGATCAATGCCGAAAAAGTAAATAATAATTTATACGTTGTAATTGACCAAGAGGGTACAGGCAAACAAGCAGATTCTGGACAGCTTGTGGGAATCAAGTATAGCGGATACAATTTTAGTGGCGAGTATTTTGATTCAAATACAGATTCAACAAGACAAACTCAAAAACATCCTCTAGACACTTTCTTCTTTGTTTCAAAAGGAGATGGTGCTATCGCTGGTATGCTTGAAGGAATTACAAAATTCAAGAAAGGTGCTAAAGGAAGAATGTTTATCCCATCTATTATGGCATATGGTCCACAAGGAAATCCACCTGCAATCAAAGCAAATCAAAACCTAATTTTTGATATTGAGGTTGTAGAAGTAAAAGACTTGGTAAGAAATCCAATGCAACAAATGCCTCAAATGCAAGGAAATAATTAATTGTGAAGCAATTTTTTTATAAAAAGGAGCACCATCGTGCTCCTTTTTTATTTGTATTTATTCAATTGAGTATACAGCTGAACAACCTCTTTTGCAGCCTTTACATCGTGTACCCTTAAAATACTTGCTCCCTTTAGCAAAGCAAATGTATTTAAGGCGACAGTTCCAGTTAAAGCTTCATCTGGAGAGCAATTCAATAACTTATAAATCATGGATTTTCTTGAAATACCGACAAGAATTGGGAAATCTAAACGCGTAAACTGATCCAATTCAGCCATGAGTCGATAATTGTGCGCAATGGTTTTCCCAAAACCAAAACCAGGATCCAAAACAACTTCTTTAATTCCCTTTGCTTTAAAGAGTTCGATTTTTTCTTCAAAAAAAGAAATAATCTCTTGCGTTACGTCATTATAAAAGGGGGCTTCCTGCATATTTTCGGGTCTGCCCTGCATGTGCATACAGATATAAGGGACTCCCAATGCTGCCACTACATCTAGCATGGAGGAATCTAAATTGCCAGCACTCACATCATTTACAATCTCCACTCCAATTCTTACAGCAAATTTTGCTACCTGAGCACGAGTAGTATCTATTGAACACCATTGATCAGGGTATTTTTTTTTGATATACTCCAGGGCACCTTTAATTCTTTCTATTTCAACTTCTGGAGAAATTTGAAGCGCTCCAGGCTTTGTACTTTGTCCGCCAATATCAATAATATCAGCGCCTTCCAAAATCAGTTGATCAATTTTTACTTCTAATTCAGGAAGAAGAAGAGACCTACTGCTCTCGTAGAATGAATCATCGGTACAATTCAATACGCCCATTACCAGTGGGCTAGTGATATTTAGTGTCTTGCCATGGGAATTAAGCGTGAACATGATTTTCTTTCCTATTTTTGCAGTGCTACAACGCACAAATTTGAAATGAGTACAACCACAAATATACAGTACGATCAAGCCTTAATTTCCTGTAAGGACATCTTTATAAAAAAGACCAAAGACTATGGCACATCTTGGCGTTGTCTAAGAATCATCTCTATTGCTGATCAGATTTTTATCAAAGCGATGAGAATTAGAACCATTCAAGAGAAAAAGACTCAAAAAGTACAAGACGATATCTCGGCAGAATTTAAGGGGATAGTCAATTATGGTATTATTGGTTTGATTCAACTGGAAATTGGCGATAGCGAAGTGCAGGAAATGAATGTTGGTGAAGTAGAGCTCCTGTATAGTAAGAACAGTGATTTTGCAAAAAACACAATGCTGGATAAAAACCACGATTATGGCGAGGCATGGAGAGACATGAGTCAGGAAAGTTTTGTTGATTTGATCATCATGAAACTGGCACGTGTAAGACAGATTTTATCCAATGATGGTAAAACAATAATCAGCGAAGGCATCGATGCCAATTTTGTAGATATCATTAACTATGCCTTATTTGGTTTGATATTAATTAGCGAGGATAAACCTGGTCACCAATCTTAATTTTGAAGAACATGCGATTGCTTTTAACAATTTCAAGAATATTT
The DNA here is from genome assembly GCA_041303255.1 of Chitinophagia bacterium. GTDB lineage: Bacteria > Bacteroidota > Bacteroidia > Chitinophagales > Chitinophagaceae > Pollutibacter. The sequence goes on from JBFYPP010000062.1 coordinate 5,152, forward strand.
GTAGGCGTTTTGTTCATTTTCAGTGGACTCATTAAGGCTAATGATCCATTGGGACTGAGTTACAAAATGCAGGAATTTTTTGAAATCTGGCATTTGGATTTTCTCAATTCCTATACACTTGCTTTTTCAATTTTGATGATTGCTTTTGAAATCATTGCAGGTGTTGCAGTATTGATTGGTTGGCAGTTTAGGTTATTCAGCTGGTTACTTTTTCTACTCATTATTTTCTTTACTTTTCTAACAGGATATGCTGTACTCTCAGGAAAAATTAAAGAATGTGGTTGTTTTGGTGATTGCATCAAATTAACATCCGGACAATCATTTACCAAAGACCTTATTCTGTTTGTATTGATTGGCTTTCTTTTGGTAAAGCGAGACCAAGTAAGGTCTATTTTATCCCCATTGTTCTCCATCATCGTTTTGATCTTGGTAACCATTGGTTCCTTTGCCATGCAAAATTATGTGCTTGAGCATTTACCCTTGTTTGATTGCTTACCCTATAAAAAAGGAGTTGACATACAAGAAAAAATGCAAATTCCTGCAGGGGCAACACCTGACAGTACCGTCATCAATTTTGTGTATTTGAAAGACAAGGTAGAGGTAGAATTTGACGCAGAACATTTCCCTGAAGACTTCAATGACAGTAACTATACTTTTGTAAAGCGTTATGATAAAGTAATTAGAGAGGGCAATGCGGTACCTGCAATTAAAGATTTTGTAATCATGACATCAGCAGGGGTAGATACTACCCAATTCATTTTAAACGACCCAAGAGAAATGTTGGTGATGTTTGTGAGAAAGGCAGCAGATGATGATGCCGCAGATTGGATTGAATCTTTTAAAAGTATAGTTGAATTTTCTAAAGCCAATGAACGTCCGTTTATAGTTATTACACCTGTTTATGACGATTTCATCGAAATGAGCAAGAAAAATGGAATCGATATTCCAATATATAAAGGAGATTTGGTGGCAGTTAAAACTGCAGCAAGGTCAAATCCAACCATATATAAAATTCAACAAGGAGTAATTATAAATAAATGGGGTAGAGCAGACTTGTTAAATGCAATTAAATAAGTCCATTTTTAAACAACGACAACTTCTGTAATTGAACCAGCTCCTATTTGTTCATTCACACGTTGAATTATCAAATCTTTCTGAAAGACCAATTCATTTTTTAACGGGGCAACAGTAGTATAAATAAACAAGGTTTTATTTCTTATTTCAATTTTGTCAGTATAATTGGCAATAGTTTTACCCATGATTTTTTCCCAGTGGTCATCAATACTCAAGGATTGAATTTGATTCTTTATCCTACTGGATTCCAAGAATTTTTTAACTGCATCACCCAAAGAAATTGCGTCACTCATATTACAATTGAATTAAGTGGTAAGTTAGTGCATATTCAGAAAGTGCTTTAGATATGCGGTCAGGATGTGTATCTGTTAGTAGTACCTGACCAGTATTGCGTTTACAAACCCATTCTAATAATTTTTCAAGTCTCTGCTGATCTAATTTTTCAAAAACATCATCCAACAACAAAATGGGTTCAAAGCCAAAATGATTCTTCAGGTATTCAAACTCAGCCAATTTCAGTGCGAAAAGCATACTTTTCCTCTGTCCTTGCGAAGCCATCTGTTTAAAAGGAAGTCCCATAAGTCCAAGTTCAAGATCATCTTTGTGAATACCAATGGTGGTCCTTTGTAAAATCAGGTCTTTTTGTCGGTTAAGCAAAAGATCCTGATTATACTGCTCAATGGTGGTGGAGGGAGAATAATCAAGTTTAGGTGTTTCTTTACCCTCTGAGATAAAGGCAAACAGTTCTTGAACGAGCGGGATGTATTGGGTGAAAAACAAATTTCTTTTTTCCAATATCTTAGAACCAAAATCAGACAATTGTTGATCATAGGAATCAAGTAATGTGAAGTCGATTCTACTTATTTCCTCACTTTTTAAATACTTGTTTCTTTCTTGCAATACCCGTCCATATTTAATCAAATGAGTAAGGTAGTCAGGATCAGTTTGCGAGAGCACCGTATCCATTAGTTTTCTTCTTTCCTCACTGGATCCAGCAATCAGAACAACATCATCAGGAGCCACAAATACAATGGGTAACCTACCGATATGGGTAGAAAATGGGGTAGTGATTTCCCCATCAATTTGCAATTCTTTTTTGTTGTTTTCACGAAGCAATAAAGCAATTTCCAGCAATTCATCCTTTTTTTTGAACTCGCCGGAAACCCGAAAACCGATTGAACCCATTTCAACGGACTGTAAATCGGTTTTGGTGAAATAGCTTTTGGTGAAACAGAGGTAATAGATGGCATCCAAAAGGTTGGTTTTCCCTTTGCCGTTGGAACCACAAATAGCTGTAATCCTTTGTTCAAAGGAAAATTTGGCGGAAGAATAGTTCCGAAATTGAAGCAAGTCGATATGACGGATTTGAAGCAAAATAGAAGAGGACTGCAAAAATACACCAACCCATTAAATTTAATAACACAACTCTTCCCCAAAAGGTCAGTTTTATGATTTTCGCAGTATATTTGCGAATCTTTCAGAAAAAGAATCTTTTATCACATATGGGGTCGATCAAATTTACAAAGGAAACCTACCTCTACTGGTACGAAATGATGCTTCTTCTCAGAAAATTTGAGGAGAAAACAGGTCAGCTTTATGGTATGCAAAAAATCAGGGGATTCTGCCACTTGTATATTGGGCAGGAAGCTTTGGCAGCAGGATGTATGACTGCTACAAGGCAAGAAGATCCCTATATTACTGCATACCGAGATCATGGACTGGCACTGGCAAAAGGCATTACTGCAAACGCTTGTATGGCTGAACTTTATGGTAAAGCCACCGGTTGTTCAAAAGGTAAGGGTGGTAGCATGCACTTCTTCGGGGTTAAAGAATATTTCTTTGGAGGTCATGGTATAGTTGGTGCACAAATTGGAACTGGAGCTGGTTTGGCTTTTGCTGAACAGTATAAGGGGACAGACAATGTGAGCTTAACCTTTTTTGGCGATGGCGCAGCCCGTCAGGGTATGTTGCATGAAACATTCAATCTAGCCATGATTTGGAAGCTCCCTGTTATTTTCATTTGCGAGAACAACAACTACGCAATGGGTACTTCTGTAGAAAGAACATCGAATGTTACAGATATTTACAAATTGGCAGATGCTTATGAAATGCCTGCTGATGTTGTTGACGGAATGAGTCCAGAGGCCGTACACGAAGCCGTGGCTAGAGCTGTCAAGCGTGCAAGAGAAGGTGGCGGACCCACTTTGTTGGAAATGAAAACGTACAGGTACAAAGGCCACTCCATGAGTGATCCTCAAAAATACCGCAGCAAAGATGAGGTAGAAGATTACAAAGACAGAGATCCAATTGAGCATTGTAAGAAAAAGCTCATGGAAGAATTTGAATTGGCTGAGCAAGACATTGAAGTAATAAACGAAAGAGTAAAAAGTATAGTAGAAGAATCGGTTCGTTTTGCTGAAGAAAGTCCATGGCCTAATGATGATGAACTACTCAAAGACGTTTACAAACAAGAAGATTATCCATTTATAGTTGACTAATCAAATTTCATTTACATGTCAGACAACAAAAATCAAGAAAACAAGGATCAGGAAGTAGTAGATAAGGCGCTCGGCTTTTGGCAGTCCTATGGCAAGAAAGTTTCAATTGCCCTAGGAATACTGATAGTTGCAGTTGGTGGTTATTGGGCTTATGGCAACTATATCCAACTACCTAAAGAGAACAAAGCGAATGAAGCAATTTTTGCTGCTGAAAACTATTTCAGAAAAGATTCTTTTGCCTTGGCTTTAAATGGTGTTTCAGGAACACCCGGTTTTTTGAAAATAATCGACAAACACAGTGGCACGAAAGCAGCCAATCTTGCACATCTGTATGCAGGAGAAAGTTTTTTGCAATTGGGAGAGTTTCAAAAGGCAATTGACCACCTCAATGCGTTCAATGCTGGTGCTGCAAAACAAATCCAGGCCAAAGTAGAAGGTTTGCTTGGAGATGCCTATGCTGAATTAAAGAAAAACGAAGAAGCCATTTCACACTATAAGAATGCGGGTACACTTTTTTCAGACGACCAAGCAATTTCTTCTGAATACCTATTCAGAGCTGCTTTATTGACTGAAATGAGCGGCAAGAATGATGAAGCGATTGAGCTTTATCAGCAGTTGAAGGATAAATATCCAAGAACTGAAAAAGGTTTTGTTGTAGATAAATACCTTGCTAGGCTTGGTGTTACTAAATAAATGGATGTACACGTATTCATACCTTGTTTTATAGACCAATTGTATCCTACAGCTGGGTTCAATACCATCAAAGTACTTGAAAGAGCAGGATGCAATGTAATTTACAATCCAGATCAAACTTGTTGTGGACAGCCCGCTTTCAATGCAGGATATTGGGG
>JBFYPP010000063.1:0-9565 GCA_041303255.1 Chitinophagia bacterium
TCTTCTCCCCCTCTCCATTCTCCGTCCACAACTCTTTCTGAATCTGCCCCTTGTTATTCCCAATCACTTGGTTGGCCACATTCAAAATTTGTTTACTGCTTCTGTAATTCTGCTCCAACTTCACCACTTTCACATCCATATAGTCTTTTCTAAACAACAGGATATTTTCAATAGTGGCACCACGGAAAGAATAAATAGATTGCGCATCATCACCAACCACGCATACGTTTTCATGAGCAGCACCCAATAGTTTGATGATTTCATATTGGGCAGGATTGGTATCCTGATACTCATCAATCATAATGTGACTGAACTTGTGTTGGTATTTGTGCAGGGCGTCAGGATGGTCTTTGAGGATCATGTAAAACTTCAGCAACAAATCATCAAAATCCATTGCCCCGTTTTTAAAACAACGCTTTGCATACGCAGAATAAATCTGGGCAATAGCTGGTCGGTTAGCTCTAGCATCTTCTTGTTGCAAACCATAATCAGTAGCATATTCTTCGGCGGTAACCAATGCATTTTTTGCCGATGAAATTCTATTGTATACTGTAGCTGGTTTATAAATTTTATCATCAAAGTGCAACTCATTGATCACCGTTTTCAACACACTCTTTGCATCATCTGTATCATAGATGGTGAATGAAGAAGGATAACCTATACGTGTTGCTTCAGTTCTGAGTATCCTTGCAAATACTGAGTGGAAAGTCCCGATGTATAAATTACCCACCTCATTACCGCCCAAAATCTTGCCCACACGCTCTTTCATTTCTTTTGCAGCCTTGTTGGTAAAAGTGAGGGCCAATATTCTAAATGAATCCACTCCGTTTGCCATCAAATGGGCAATACGGGTAGTAAGCACCTTGGTCTTGCCACTTCCTGCGCCGGCTATAATCATAAGCGGACCATCCACATGCACCACGGCTTCCCGCTGTTGCGGATTCAGCTCTTTCAAGTAATCAAACATGGTTGCAAGTTACTATAAATAGGTGTTGCGGTTAGAGAGATTCGTGAACGAAAAGCTGATTTTGTTAAAATTTTGTTTAAGCCGTTTTTGTGTTTAAACCCGGGAAGTCCATTTGTGTCTATGGATTATACCACGGGGTGCCATACCCAATGAACCGTAAAAATTCAATATCATGAAGACCTTTAAAATTTCTCTTATTGCTGCATCACTACTTGTTGTTTTTATGCTGATTTTCTCTGCTTGTACCAAAACCGATATCAACGCAAGTGCGGGAGGTAAGGTTTCTGTATTTCTGACAGACGGACCGGGTGAATTTGATTCCGTTTTTATTGACATCCAAAAGGTGGAAGTGAAAATCGATAACGATTCATTGTATAAAAATGATGATGACCGTTGCAAAGACGACGACGACAGGGATGATGATCAAAAAAGAAAAGATGATTATGGAGAATGGGTAAACATCAGTTTTACTCCAGCGATTATCGACGTGCTTGGTCTTAGAAACGGTGTTGAAACTAAATTGGGTGATGCAAACATCGCAACCGGGACTGTAAGAAAAATCAGAATCACACTAGGCACACAAAACCGCGTAGTGAAGAACGGTGTTTCAAGTACCCTTGAGCTGAAAAACGATACTAAAAATTTCTTGTATGTAAAGTTGTATGACAAACACAGACAACGTCTGTCAGACAGCACCAGTGTTAGCGTATGGGTAGATTTTGATGTAGCCAATTCTATTTATGAAAAAAATGGTAAGTTTTACTTGAAGCCTGTACTTCGTCCGTTTAACAACAAGAATTTTGGAGAAGTTGAAGGCAAAGTTCTTCCGCTGGCAGCAAAAGCAGTTGTCCGCATCACCAACGGTGCAGGATTCAATGGTGTAGCACTTCCTAACAGAGAAGGTGAATTCAAACTCCGCGGTTTAGAACCAGGTACTTATACTGTAACTGTTCAGGGACTTCCTCCTTATTTAGATAAAGTAATATCCAATATCGTAGTAACCAAAGGAAAAGAGACCGAGCTGGGTGTGATTACACTCACCCAGTAATTGGGTTTTTTCTAAAGAAAAAGGCTGTCAATTGACAGCCTTTTTTTGTTCTATTAGTTTCTGAGTGCAACACCTGATTTGTTGCCATTGTGTTTTTCATTTTCAACAACCAACTGTCCATTTACCAACACGTAATATACCCCTTTTGAAAATTGATGTGGTTGGTCGTACACCGATAAATCTTGTATAAGATTTTCATCAAAGATGACGATATCAGCAAATTTTCCTGGCATCAGCAATCCTCTGTCGCGCAAATTAAATTTGGTTGCAGGTAGAGATGTCATTCTTCGCAATGCCTCTTCTAATCTTATTATTTTTTCTTCTCTAACATATTTGGCAAGTACACGTGCATTGGTTCCATATCCTCTTGGGTGTGGCATTCCCTTTCCATTACTTATTCCAGCATCCGCAGCAGGCATGTTGAAAGGATATTTCATAAAATGCACCAAATCATTTTCACTCATGGTATGGTAAATCATTTGTGCATTCGATTTTTCAAGCATATCTAAAATCAAATTTGCTTCGTTGGTTATGTTTTTCTTTCTTCCCAACATGAGATTGATTTCACTGATGCTTTTTCCATTGTAGGTGCTATCGGGACCAAAATAGGAAACTACAGCATAAGAATAATCTTTTTGACGATCGCGTTTTTGCGATGCCTTCATACCATCCAATATTTTTTTACGCATCTCCGGATTTTTCATTTTTACACGAAGTGAATCCAATCCACCTTCCAAAGCCCAATCGGGAAGCCTTACAGCCAGATTGGTACTGCTTGCCGTATATGGATACTGATCGATGGTTACATCAAATCCTTTTCTTCTTGCATCTTCCACCATCCCTAATGTTTCACTTGATCTTCCCCAATTGTTTTTTCCCGTTACTTTGAAATGTGAAATCTGCACTGGAATATTTGCTTCTCTTCCAATGGTCAATGCCTCATCTATAGCCTCATTCACCTTGGTGCCTTCGTAACGCATATGCGTGGCATATATACCCCCGCTGAAAGCAGCGACCTTCGCGAGATTTATAATTTCTTCTGTTGGCGCATACATCCCCGGCAAATAAATTAGGCCAGTCGACAAGCCCACTGCACCATCTTGCATCGCTTTCAAAGTAATCTCCTCCATTTTTTTCATCTCCTCTGCTGTTGCTTTTCTATTTTCTAAGCCCATCCCTAACCTCCTGATGGTATTGTGTCCAGCTAAACTCGCAACATTGATGGAGGTCTTGATACTATCAACCCCATTCAAAAAAACACCAATATCATCTGCGCCTGAACCGCAGTTTCCGGTAACGACAGTAGTCACTCCATCATAGATATAATTGTCTGCAGTCGGACGTTCAAAAATACTCCCCTCAAGATGTCCGTGTACATCGATAAAACCTGGAGCCACTATCTTATTTGCGGCATCAATTACTTTAACAGATGGATACTTTTCCTTTAATCCTTTTCGCACTTCCAGAATACGATCCCCTTTAATGGCAAGATCTGCTTTAAACCAACTGTTACCAGTTCCATCCACAATTCTACCATTGGTGATGATTAAATCAGGCAGAACAGCTTGAGCAGACAGGTTGTAAGCAAAGAGCTGACAAACAACAGTGAGCGAGATAAGGAATTTCGACATATCAACTTAAGTTATATCATTTATCAATTCTTCCAATAGGGAATAGTTCCTTAAAACTATGATTTTAATGATTCTGAAATTAGATTTGTGTGATCCTTATTTGAATAAGCAAAGGACAAGCCATTCTTTTACATATACCGGACTCCTTGGTCCGGTTTTTATATGCCCTTCAAAAAAGAAGTACTAATTTCCCACTTTCAAATCTAGCTATGGCGATAAAAATCATTGTAACAGGCGGAACATTCGATAAAGAATACAATGAACTCAGTGGTGAGTTATTTTTTAAGGATACACACCTTCACGAAATGTTAAGTAAGGGGAGGTCTAAATTAGAACTCGACATCAGCACTTTGATGATGATTGATAGTTTAGACATGACTGAAAGCGACAGAGAAAAAATAGCAGATGCATGCATTCGTGCAAAAGAAGACAGGATCTTGATTACCCATGGTACAGACACCATGCCCATTACTGCAGCCAATCTTTTTGAGAAAATTAAAAATAAAACAATCGTTCTCACAGGGGCAATGGTGCCCTATAAATTTGGCAGCTCAGACGGATTGTTCAACCTGGGAAGCGCACTCGCTTTTGTACAAACATTACCTCACGGAGTTTACGTAGTAATGAACGGTAAAGTATTTGATGGTGATAATGTGATGAAGAACAAGGCTACTGGGGAGTTTGAATCTTTAGGGATTAGGGATTAGGGAATAGGGATTAGGGATTAGGGAATAGGAATTAGGGAATAATCTAAAGTTTAGTAAAACATCATAAATATAAAAAGGCGTTCAAGGTAAATCCTGAACGCCTTTTACTTTTACTTTTTTGAAACGGCTAATTGAAAACAGTAATCAAAGTCTCTCTTGCATTTACACTATTCCCTACTCCCTATTCCCTGTTCCCTGGCTGTTTAAAACTACTTCCTCTCCAACAACTTAAAGAACTGATCCAATTGTGGTAGGATAACAATTCTTGTGCGGCGGTTTTGAGAACGACCGTCTTCTGTAGCATTATCTGCAACAGGCTGGTATTCAGAACGACCAGCTGCAACCATTTTAGAAGGTTCCATACCATATTGCTTTTGGAACATACGAACAATTGTAGTTGCACGTTTCACACTTAGATCCCAATTGTCTAGCAACTCTTTGTTGCCATTCAAAGCAACATTGTCAGTATGACCTTCAACCATGAATTCGATATCTGGTTGGTTCTTCAACACCAAAGCAACTTTTCCAAGAACAGTCTTGGCTCTATCACTCAAATCGAAACTTCCAGTTTTAAACAATACTTTATCAGAAATATCTACATACACTACTCCTTTATCCACCTTGATATTTACATCTTGATCGTTAAGATCACCAATGGCTCCTTTTAGGTTCATCACCAAAGCCATATTCATTGAATCCTTTCTTGCAGCAGCCTGTTGAATGGTTTGTATATAAGCATCTTTAGAACCAATGTTATCCAAAGATTTTTTGATGCTCTCTGCCTGTGAAGAAGAAATTACAGAAAGATCTTCCAATTGCTTCAATGCCTGGTTGTTGTTTTTCTTCAAAAATTCTACCTGCTCTTTCATTGCAGCAAGTTGTGCTTCACGCTGCGCATCTGCAATAGAACGTTGGCGCTCAGCTTCTGCTTTTTCATCGCGACAAGCCTTGGTCTCCATTTGCGCGGCAACCAATTCGGTATTCAGTTTACCGTACTTATCAGTTAGGGCCTGAAACTTTTTAGCTGGAACACAAGAAAAAACGGTTACAGCCATTACTAAAACGAGGATTAGAGATTTGATTTTCATTATGCAGTGATTTAGGATTGATCGATACGCAAATATAAAACTCCCCAAGCATTGTAATTCAAAAATTGTCAACAAATCAAAATCAAAAAACCAGCGTCCTGGTTTGTGCATATTTTTTTGGGTTAGTATGAATTTTTTATTATAATATTGGACTAGATTTTTGTCGGCTTTTGCTTGCCGAAAATATGTTTGTTCTCTCATGCTACCCTGCTATTTGTCTAAATAGCAGGGTTTTTTGTGAAAAACACTAATATTTTTAGTGTAAAAAATACTAAAAATATTAGTTTTGTAATATTTTAACCCCTAACTTCACCTTCTTAAAATTCAAAATTTATGTCAACTAATGAAAAGCTAAAAGCGCTGAAACTCACGCTAGACAAGATCGAGAAGGATTATGGCAAGGGTAGTGTGATGATGATGAATGAAAAAGGAGAGGCGCAGATTGAAGTGATTTCTACGGGGTCTATTGGATTGGATGCCGCTCTGGGTATCGGTGGTCTACCAAGAGGAAGGGTCGTGGAAATATACGGACCAGAAAGTTCTGGTAAGACAACCATTGCAACCCATGTAATTGCTGAGGCACAGAAAAAAGGTGGAATGTGTGCTTTTATAGACGCAGAACATGCTTTTGACAGTGCTTACGCCAAAAAATTAGGCGTTGATGTGGATAACCTTCTGATCTCTCAACCGGATTATGGTGAGCAAGCATTAGAAATTGCAGACAGGCTTATTCTTTCCGGCGCTTTGGATGTGGTGGTTATTGACTCAGTTGCTGCGCTTGTGCCAAAAAGCGAGTTGGAGGGTGAGATGGGGGATAGCAAAATGGGATTGCATGCAAGGTTGATGAGCCAGGCCTTGAGAAAACTGACAGCCACGATTAGCAAAACAAATACCATTTGTATTTTCATCAACCAGTTGCGTGAAAAAATTGGGGTAATGTTCGGCAATCCTGAAACCACTACGGGTGGAAATGCACTGAAGTTTTATGCTTCGGTCCGTTTGGATATCCGCAGAGCTGCACAAATTAAAGATGGTGACGAAGCAGTGGGTAACCACGTTAAAGTGAAAGTAGTGAAGAACAAAGTAGCTCCTCCCTTCCGTTCGGCTGAATTTGATATCATTTTTGGTGAAGGAATTTCCAAGACAGGTGAAATCATTGATATGGGTGTTGAACTCGGTATTGTAAACAAGAGTGGAAGTTGGTACAGTTATAATGGTGATAAACTCGGACAAGGTCGTGATGGCGTAAAACAACTCATGGCCGACAACCCAGGAATGGCCAATGAAATTGAATTAAAAATTCGAGAGAAACTAAAAGAAATGCAGGCTACTTAATTGCAGTTGGTTGCTTGTTTAGATGCCGCATTCCTGTTGAACAGGGATGCGGTTTTTTATTTACTTTCACCCTATAAACAACATCATGGTTAAGCAAAGAAAATTAGAAGCCAGAAAGAGAATTGCATTAGTTGCACACGATAACAAGAAAAAAGAATTGATTGATTGGGCGATCTACAATAAAACAGCATTAGCAAGACACGACTTACTTGCTACAGGTACTACAGGCAAATTACTTGAAGACGCCCTCGATCGGTCAATAAAAAAATTATTAAGTGGCCCACTTGGTGGTGATCAACAAATTGGCGCCCTAATTGCAGAAGCCAATGTAGATATACTGATCTTTTTTTGGGATCCCATGGAAGCACAACCGCACGACCCAGATATCAAAGCATTATTAAGGTTGGCAGTTACCTGGAATATTCCTTTTGCATGCGATAGGGCAACAGCTGATTTTCTTTTCACCTCACCACTCATGCATGATGAATACACGTGCACCATTCCAGATTACAGTAACTATATCAAAAGAAATTTGTCAAAATAAAAATGAATACATGAAACTATCTCTGGTTAAACAACTGCTCACGCTGTTGTTCATCTTCACGTCATTCAACTTACTTGCACAAGACACACTAAGCAAAATAGATGTGAATGCAGGGGCTAAACTTGCCAACCTCAGATTCTCTGAAAAGGAAATAGAAATGATGATCCCCGATCTCAAAGAAAATATCCTGGATTTTAGAAAAATGCACACACTTAATTTAGACAACAGCGTGGGCATGAGTATTGCACAAAGACTAACAACACCCACTGAAAAACAAGAAAAAATTAAATGGAAATACAACAAGAAAATTTCCATGCCTGTCGACAAAAACGAAATTGCGTTTTATTCTATTCAACAATTAGGATCATTATTGAGAACCAAATCAATGACTTCCGTAGAATTGACAACCTTCTTTATTGAACGAATTAAAAAATACTCAGACACCCTTCAATGTGTTGTAAGTCTAACTGAATCCATTGCATTGGAACAAGCCGCTAAAGCCGATGAAGAATTAAAAAAAGGAATTGATAGAGGTCCACTGCATGGCATTCCATACGGACTAAAAGACCTTTTTGCAGTCAAGAACACCAATACCACCTGGGGAGCACAACCTTACAAAGACCAAAAAATTGATCAGGATGCCTATGTCTATACCCGACTAAAAGAAGCAGGAGGGGTATTGGTAGCAAAATTTAGCCTCGGTGCCCTCGCCATGGGCGATTACTGGTTTGCAGGAAGAACAAAAAATCCTTGGAATACCACCCTTGGATCAAGCGGCTCTTCAGCAGGTTCTGCCTCAGCTACGGTAGCCGGACTCGTTCCTTTTGCGATTGGAACAGAAACACACGGTTCAATTATTTCACCAAGTCATACCTGTGGAGCAACAGGATTGCGACCCACTTTTGGAAGTACCAGCAGATCGGGTGCCATGACGCTTAGCTGGAGCCTAGACAAAGTTGGACCAATCTGCAGATCGGCAGAAGACGCAGCTACTGTTTTTAGTTTTATACATGGCACGGATGGAAAAGACGAAAGTGCGGTGAATAGATCTTTTAATCTCAGTAAAAAAAGCGGAATTAAAAATCTTAGAATTGGTTATGCTAAAAATCATTTTGAACGTTTGGATTCCAATTCTCAAGAGTGGGGAGTAATAAAAGCATTCAGGGAACAGGGTATTGAGGTTCAGCCCATGTACTTGCCAGATACTGATGTATATAAGTTCGACATCATTGGATTGGTGATTGGTGCAGAAGCGGCTGCAGCTTTTGATGAGTTCACAAGAGTTGGGTTAGACGACCAAATGACCAGACAAACCCGTTACGACTGGCCAAATTACTTTAGGGTTTCCAGAATGATTCCAGCAGTTGAATATGTAAATGCAAACAGACACCGGTCTATCTTGATGCAAAAGATGAACCAGGCTATGCAAGAATACGATGTGATCATCACCCCTAGTTTTGGAAACCGTCAGCTCGCTATTACCAATCTTACCGGACATCCTGCCCTTTGTATGCCCATCGGATTTACCAAACAGGGTACCCCCAATAGCATTACCCTCTTGGCAAATTTATACAGGGAGGAAGAATTGGTGGCAGTGGGCTCATTTTTTCAAAAGATAACCGATCACGACGAAAAACATCCGGATAGATTTAAGCAATAATTTGGGTTAAATTTGGTGCATGTCTTTTAACCTCCATGCTCCATATTCACCCGCAGGGGATCAACCCAGTGCCATTAAACAACTGGTGGAAGGTTTGGAGGATGGAGAGCGTTACCAGACCTTACTGGGTGTTACGGGATCGGGCAAAACATTTACCATTGCCAATGTTATTCAACAAGTACAAAGACCCACCCTCGTTTTAACACACAACAAAACCTTGGTGGCTCAGCTCTATGGGGAGCTGAAGCAGTTTTTCCCAGAAAACGCTGTAGGGTATTTTGTTTCCTATTACGATTACTACCAGCCGGAAGCCTATATGCCCGTAAGTGACACGTATATAGAGAAAGACTTGGCCATCAACGAAGAGTTGGATAAACTGAGACTACAAGCAACATCTGAATTATTGAGTGGAAGAAGAGATATCATTGTTGTGGCCTCAGTGAGCTGTATTTATGGTATGGGGAACCCTACAGAATTTGAAAACGGAATTGTAAGAATACATAAAGGGCAAGTTATTAGTAGGCAAGGATTTTTACATGCATTGGTAAACTCACTTTACCACAGAACACAAATAGAATTCAAGCG
>JBFYPP010000064.1:0-9436 GCA_041303255.1 Chitinophagia bacterium
TCTTTACAAAATGGCTGAGGGATGTAGAGGCTGATCAGTTGCCCAATGGAAGTATCCCTTTTGTAATTCCGAATGTACTTGGGCAAAACTCTGCTGGCTCTGCAGGATGGGCGGATGTGGCTACCATCATACCATGGAATCTTTATTTGGTATATGGTGACAAACGTATTTTGGAAACCCAATATGCATCCATGAAAAACTGGGTAAATTTCATGGAGGGTAAAAGTGTAAACGACCTATGGAATACAGGGTTTCATTTTGGTGATTGGTTGTTTTATCGTCCTTTTGACGACAACGATGGAAGAGCAGCAGTTACAGATAAGTATTTAATTGCACAGTCTTTTTATGCGCATTCAACACAATTGCTGATCAATGCAGCACAAGTATTAGGAAAGACAGATGATGTTAGTTTTTACAGCAACAGGTTGAAAAAAATTAAAGCTGCTTTTTTAAATGAATATGTCACTCCTTCTGGGAGACTGGTTTCTGGAACTCAAACAGCAATGGTATTGGCTTTAAACTTTGATATGTTACCGGAATCCATGCGTGAAAGTACTGCTGCAAGATTGGTAGAGAATATCAAATCTTATGACAATCATTTGTCGACAGGATTCTTGGGAACGCCTTATTTGACCGATGTGTTGACTCGTTTTGGGAAAACGGATGTAGCGTATCAATTGTTGTTGCAAGAAAGTTTTCCATCTTGGTTGTATCCTGTAAAAATGGGGGCAACCACCATTTGGGAGCGCTGGAATGGCATTCGAACAGATAGCACGTTTGAGCCTGCAAGCATGAATTCTTTTAACCACTATGCCTATGGTGCGATAGGAGATTGGATGTACAGGCGCATGGCGGGAATTGACAACAGCGATGGGCATATTGGGTATAAGCATTCAAGAATTAAGCCATACCTCGGTAATGGATTTACACATGCCAAAGCTGAATTGATGACCTACTATGGTAAAATTTCAAATGGATGGAAAATAACAGGAGACCAGGTGAGTATGGAAACTGAGATTCCAGCCAATACAACTGCATTGGTTTATTTTCCTTCGACCCAAAAGATTACGGTGAACGGAAAAGCTGTTGAGGAAGCTACAGGGCTCAAGTATGTGTCGACTGAAAATGGGTATTCCGTTTTCAGTGCAGGATCAGGAAAGTATAGTTTTGAGGGACTTAAAAACTAGTGACTTAAATTTCAAGGCCTGCAAGAGACAAGCTCATTTTTTTTAATTCGTCTAGTTCCGTATTCTCAACAATATTTATTGGCATGAGAATCAATGAAGTCTTGTTGGTCTTCCACCAATCTTTGTGTAACAAAGATGAATAAGGAATCGTACCAATGAGATAACTTCTTTCGTTGCCTGAGTGCCACTCTTCTATACTTGCAAATTCTTCTTTTGGAATATGTGCAAGATCTGTGAAACTGGTGTAGACCCTCATGTGGAAGTCGTCTGATAATTCTGCAGGACTATGCTGGTTGAGTTTTTTATACTCATAACGATAGCCATATCGCAGTGCTGCAATATCACTTAATACTGCAGACGCCGTTGGGAAGCTTCCTGCTCCTTTTCCATAAAAGAATTGTTTGTCTGCAAATCCACTTTCAATCACAACGCCATTGTATTCGTTTTTTACAAAGTACAATTGGTCGTTTTGCTCTATAAATTGAGGAAGTAGAAAGGTTGCGACTTTCCCACTTTGTAATTTTTTTGCTTGGGCAACCAATTTAATAGATTGGTTCCTGGCGGCTGCAACCTTAGCATCCATTTCATCAATTTGAGTGATGCCATTAAACAACAATTGATCAATGGTGATGTTGATGCCATAGCTATGTGCCAAAAGAAGCACCCATTTATTTGCAGCATCAAATCCTTCAATATCTAGCTTAGGATCTGATTCTGCAAATCCCAATTGCTGGGCCAAAAGAAGCGCTTCTTTGAAGTTCAGTTTTTCCTCAAACATTTTGGTGAGGATAAAATTGGTGGAGCCATTCACGATGGCTTTAATAGCGTGCAACAAGTCGTTATCGTAATACTCTTCAAGGTTTCTTATTATTGGGATAGAAGCACAAGCTGATGCTTCATACAACAAGGACCTACCTGTTTTTTCCTGTAGCTTTATCAATTCAGGTAGGTGTTCTGCCAACATTTTTTTACTGGCACTCACAACATCTTTTCCGTTGTTAAGCGCAGTGCTAACAATTTCGAAACCTGCGGCGCTGTCGTTAATCACTTCAACAATTACATTTATTTCAGGGTCGAACAACAATTCATTTTTATCGGATGTAAAAATAGATGCAGGAGCATTTCTTTTTTTTGCTGTATTCTTGATGCAAACTTTTTTGATGGATGCTTTCAAGGAAGGCGTTTGTTTTAATATTTTGTAAAGTCCTTCTCCTACCACGCCAAATCCAAACATGCCAATTACGAGTGTTTTTTCAGATCCCATCTTTTATCTTTTATAATTTAGTAGTAATAAATTCTTTTAAAATAGTTGTCAGTTTTTCATCTTCCAACAAAAAGCCATCGTGTCCGTAAAAGGAATCAATAATTTCCAACTGAGCATTAGGTATGTATTTGGCAAGAAATTCCTGTTCTAATACGGGATAAAGTAGGTCAGAAGAAATAGCGATAACCAAGGTTTTGGATTGAATTTTTTCCAGTTTCTCTTCTGCTTCAATTACTCCTCTGCCTAAGTGGTGACTGTCCATCGACTTTGTGAGCATATAATAGCTCCATGCATTAAATCGCGTTGCTAATTTTTCTCCTTGGTATTTTTGATAAGATTCGCTTCTTGTATTTTCAATTGCTTTGTCTATGTCTTGTTGTGTTTTTTCATAGGTGTCGTAGTGCCTGTAACTTAATAACGCAATTGATCTGGCCACCTTCATTCCTTCTAGTCCTGCATTCGGCGTATTTTCCTTCCAAGAAGAATCAGCTTCGATGCACATGCGTTGAGAAGCGTTGAAAGCCTTGCCCCAAGGGGAATGGAAAGCATTGGTTGCAATAGGTACAATAAATTTAAATAAGCTTGGTTGTTCACAGGCCCAAGCCAATAGTTGTTGTCCGCCCATTGATCCTCCAATCCCTACCAAGATCGATTCAATACCCAAGCTTATTCTCAGTTGATCATAAGCCCTTACCATATCTAGTGGAGTGAAAAAAGGGAAGTCGCGGTAATAAACTTCTCCCGAATGTGGGTTGGTGCTAAGCGGGTTTACACTACCATAACAAGAACCTGGCATGTTCACACAGACGATAAAATGATTTGCAGGATCAAAGAATTTATTGTCCCCGACCATTACTCCCCACCAATCAGAAGGATCGCTGTTTGCCGTCATGGCATGGAAAATCCAAATGACATTGTCTTTCTTGTCATTCAAATTTCCAATTGTGGTGTAAGCAAGTGGAAAATCACGAATGCTTTTGCCCGACTCCAATTGAAGTGTCCCCTTGTAATGATATGTTTGAATTTGTTTGTTCATATTGATGTTCGTTCCAAAA
The DNA here is from genome assembly GCA_041303255.1 of Chitinophagia bacterium. GTDB lineage: Bacteria > Bacteroidota > Bacteroidia > Chitinophagales > Chitinophagaceae > Pollutibacter. The sequence continues at coordinate 3,507 of JBFYPP010000064.1, forward strand.
AAGCAAAAAAAAAACCCACCTGAAGTCAGATGGGTTTCACTATAGATGTGTAAATCTTTTCTAGAGAAATGATCTGACTTATCGTTCCCCGCATGTGCGGAGTTGGAGTTGACACCTTATTGTTTTGGGTAACAGGTTGTCAAGGCTTCACAGGGCCAATCCCTCTGCCTTTCTGGATAAGAAATATTAAAGAACTGATGCAAATTTACGATTTTAGACAATTTCCTCCAAATTCACTTTCATAATCCTTGCGAATGCGCATACATACTGCACATTTTTGATTTATTTTGTTCCTCAAAACATTCGCTTTGCTTAGGTGTTAACTATTAAAATATACGATGCGTTCAAAAGATGAAAATATTGAGGTAATTGGTGCAAGGGCGCATAATTTAAAGAATATTGATGTTCTTATTCCCAAGAACAAGTTGGTGGTAATTACGGGGATCAGTGGCAGTGGTAAATCCTCTCTTGCTTTTGATACCATTTATGCTGAGGGTCACCGACGGTACATGGAAACTTTCGGCACCTATGCACGTCAGTTTATGGGAGAAATGGAAAGACCGGATGTAGATAAGATCAGTGGCTTGTCCCCAGTTATTTCTATTGAACAAAAAACGACCAATAAAAATCCACGATCTACGGTAGGAACGGTTACTGAGGTATATGATTTTCTCCGACTTTTTTTTGCAAGAGTTAGTGAGGCTTACTCGATGAGTACGGGAAAGAAAATGGTAAAGTTTAGCGACGAGGAAATTGTTGCTGACCTTTTTAAAAAGTTAGCAGGAAAAAAAGTGACCGTATTGGCACCGTTGGTGAGAGGAAGAAAAGGGCATTATAGGGAATTGTTTGAAGAGACGCGGAAAAAAGGTTTTGTGCGCGTTCGTGTGGATGGTGAGCTGAAGGAGTTGGTCCCGAAGATGCAAGTGGATCGTTACAAAATGCATGACATTGAAGTGGTGGTGGATCGATTGGTTGTTGAAGCGGAAATGAAAGTGAGGATTGGTCAAAGTATACAGCAATCCATGCAAATAGGGAAAGGGCTGATCTTTATATTGGATCATGATTCAGAAAAGCTCATTCAGTACAGTAAAAAATTGATGTGTGCTGATTCTGGAATTTCATATGAAGAGCCATCGTCCAATACTTTTTCCTTCAATTCACCATATGGTGCTTGTCCCACTTGTAAAGGCATTGGACAGCAATATACAATCGACCTCCAAGCGGTTATTCCAGACAGGAGCTTATCGATTGCGGATGGGGCTATACTTCCTTTGGGTGAAGCAAGGGATTCTTTTTATTTCAAAATGGTGGAGCAGCTTTCGAAGAAGAAAAAATTCAGTTTAAAGACCCCCATTGATCAATTGAGTGAAAGCGCATTAAATTTAGTGTTGTTTGGTAATGAAGAAGGGTTAGATACGGAGGAGGTTGAATTGGAAAAAGGAGATTATCCTGGTGTAGTGAACATGGTGGTGAAATGGTTTACCGACAGTTCAAGTGATATGGTTAGGGAGTGGGCAGAAAAATACATGATGCTTAAGCCATGCACATCATGTAATGGTGCAAGATTGAAGCAAGAGAGTTTATGGTTCAAAATTGATGAAACCAATATTGCGGAATTGTCGAATATGGATTTGAATCGATTGCATGATTGGTTCAATGATCTTGAAAAGCGGATAGATAAAAAGCAAAATGCAATTGCAAAAGATATTTTAAAAGAAATAAGAAGTCGGCTACTCTTTTTACTGGATGTTGGTTTAGGATATCTTTCATTAAGTAGACCAACTAGATCATTGAGTGGAGGAGAGTCGCAACGGATTCGATTGGCTACACAAATAGGATCGCAATTACAGGGCATTACCTATATTTTAGATGAGCCTTCTATTGGGTTACACCAGCGCGATAATCAACGCTTGATAAAAGCGTTACAGAATTTACGTGATATTGGGAATAGTGTGTTGGTAGTGGAACACGACAAAGATATTATGATGGCATCCGACCATTTGATTGATGTTGGTCCGCGTGCAGGAATTCATGGAGGGACAATTGTGGCACAAGGAACTCCTCAAGAAGTTTGTAATTCTAACTCAGAAACGGCCCTGTATTTAAATAACCGTAAAAAAATTGAGTTACCCAAAGAAAGGCGACAGGGTAATGGAAACAAGATCCAATTGATGGGTGCAAAAGGAAACAATTTAAAAGTAGTGAATGCAGACTTTCCTTTGGGTACTTTTATTGTGGTTTCTGGTGTGAGTGGAAGTGGAAAATCAACGTTAATCAATGAAACGCTTTATCCATTATTGAGTAAACATTGTTATGATTCAAAAGCTGATCCATTGCCCTATAAACGTATTGTGGGATTAGAGCATGTTGATAAAGTAATTGAGATTGATCAGTCGCCTATTGGTAGAACACCCAGAAGTAATCCTGCGACCTATTGTAATTTTTTCACGGATATACGTCAGTTGTTTGCAGCAGTTCCAGAAGCAAAGATCAGGGGATACAATGCGGGCAGATTTTCTTTTAATGTAAAGGCGGGCCGCTGTGATGTTTGTGAAGGTGGGGGACTGCGCGTGATTGAAATGAATTTTTTACCGGATGTTTATGTGCATTGTGAAAAATGCAATGGCAGAAGATACAATAGAGAAACACTTGAAATCAGGTATAAAGGAAAATCCATCAGTGATGTATTGGATATGACTGTAGAAGAGGCGGTTGAATTTTTTCAGCATGTACCGTATCTGTTCAGAAAAATTAAAATTTTGCAAGAAGTAGGATTGGGTTACATCACGCTTGGTCAATCTGCGGTTACCCTGAGTGGGGGAGAAGCACAACGTGTGAAGCTTGGGACTGAGTTGTCTAAAAAAGATACAGGTAAAACATTTTATATTTTAGATGAACCTACAACTGGACTTCATTTTCAAGACATCAATTTGTTGTTGAATGTGTTGAATAAGTTGGTTAACAGAGGAAATACCGTTTTGGTAATTGAACACAACATGGATGTAATCAAAATGGCAGATTATATTATTGACATCGGAGTTGAAGGGGGAAATGGTGGCGGCGATATCTTGTATCAAGGAGATGTATATGGTTTACTAAAAGTGAAGGAAAGCCATACTGGAAAATATTTAAAGCAGGAATTACAATAGGGGTTGGTGAGTGGTACAAAAAAAGAATCCGGAGACCAAGGTCCCCGGACGTCTTCATATGTGTACGGACTCTAAAACCTAACTACTGGGCATTTAACGCCACTATTTCTTCCATAGCTGGATTCATTATTTCTTCCAAGACGGATACTTATTTTTAGTGTTGATGCATAGTATGCATCTTTGTTTGATGCTGTGCCACGTTTGTTTCCTTCACCATAACTTGGCCTAAAAACACCACCATTCGCAAATGCTGTTTTGTTTGCCATTTGGATTGCCATTTTTGCTTCTGGACTTTCTTCACCAAAATGGGCATAGAAATCTTCGTTGCTGATGTAGTTTGTACTTACATCATCGATATAGTCAGTGAATGTTTTTCTATTTACTATTTCAAATGCGAGTGCAACATTTTGATTAAAATAGTATTTAACGCCAAAACCATAAGGCAGGTTCATTTGAGTGAGTTTGTACTCTTTGCGGTCGGCATACTTTGCCATGCCCTGTCCTTCAGTTTTTAGTGGCTTTAAGTCAACCCAGGTTTTTGTTCCGTCTTCTGCTTCATATTGCGCTTGTGGTTTGAAATTGAAAACTCCAACTCCCAAAACGAAGTAAGGTCTTATTCTGTGGTATACGTCTTCAGGGTCATATTCAAATAGAGCGGTAGGATATATTTCGGTAACCAATAAGGCTTCTTTTAAAGGAGATCTAAAATGTTGATTTCTTGCTTTGCGTGCTTCTTCATATCCTCCCAAACCATTTATTAAACTATCTGCACCAGCGAGTCTTCCAATATTTGCTGAGAGGCTAAATGAAATAAATTCATTCACGCGATAGGTTACGTGAGCACCAGTCATGAACTTGGTGAGTGATACCATGTTGTCTTTGAGAAAGGTTTTTCCTTTGCCTGCATTGCCGCCTAAGTCGCCAAGAAAATTTGAAAAACCGTAGTTAAAACCAACTTCCAATTTGGATTGTTGTGCCTTTACTTGAATCGTTTGGAGCGATAGTAAAATCAACGTTGCACAAATAGCCTTAAAGAGACTAATGGGTCTGGTTTTCATGGGATGGATTCTAATTTGTCTATTCGACATTATAGAAACGGCAAACTTTAACCAGATAGTATATCAATATGTAAAATCGAGGGGAAATGCGTTTAGAACCCTAGTGTTCTTCAGTAATTTTACGGATTTCTCAGCATTTTGATATGCGGAATATCATCTTCGAGGTAGGTTTCACTGCATTGTTTAAAGCCAAAACTTTCATAAAATTTTTTCAAGTATTCTTGTGCGCCAATTTTAATTGCGCAAAGTCCATACAATGCCAGTGTTTCATTTATAGCATTGTTCATTAACTCAATACCCACTCCTTGTCTTCTAAATAGTGGAGATGAAACTACCCTTCCAATCGAGGGTTCGTTATAGGCCAAGCCTGGTGGAAGTATCCTCACAACTGCAGCGAGTACTCCGTTTATTCTCCCCTGTAAATGGTGCGCAAATTGATCTCGATCATCCATATCCAAGAAAACACAGTTTTGCTCTACTACAAAAACTTCGCTTCTCAATTTGAGAATTTGATACATTTCTAATGCTGTGAGTTCATCGAACTTTTTGAGGGACCAAGTAATTGCTTCCATGGTTTAATTGGTGAAGTGTAAAGTTACATTATCTTCTGTATTGCTTTTCTAATTCAACTTAGTTCACTCGAAAGAAATGAATTAAATTTGAAAGAAAAACAATAGCCAATTTTTCTTTAATATTACCCAATCCCATAGAATACCTTAAAGGTGTTGGTCCAGTTCGTGCCGATATGCTTAAGAGGGAGCTTCAAATTTTTACGTTTGAAGACTTATTAAATCACTTTCCATTAAGGCATTTAGACCGTACAAGCATTCAGCTAATTGGGCAGATTAATCCTGGAATGGACCACGTACAGGTGCGTGGAGTAGTCATTTCAATGGAAACACTTGGGGAGCGAAGAGCAAAACGTTTGGTTGTTTATTTAAGAGACAAAACAGGGATTATTGAATTGATTTGGTTTCAAGGAATCACTTGGGTAGAAAAGTTGATTACTGTTGGACAAGAATATTTGGCTTTTGGGAAGCTTGGGTTTTTTTTAGGAAAGCCGCAGTTGAATCATCCTGAAATTGAGTCTGTTAAGGAAAGTAATGCAGCGGGTAAATCTTATTTAGAACCCATTTATCCTGTCACTGAAAAATTAAAAGCCAGGGGCTTAAATGGTAGGGCTATCGGAAAACTCATGGAGCAACTTTTTTTGGTGCTGGAGGAAAAAGAAGTGACTGAATTTATCCCAATATCATTGTTGCAAAAACACAATTACATCAGTAGATACAAAGCCTATTTGCATCTGCATTTTCCACCAACCCTTGCACACCATCAGGTTGCTTTGGAAAGAATGAAATATGAGGAGATGTTTGTGGCACAAATGCGGTTGGGTATGTTGCGTTCTACACGCCATCGTTTTTCAAGAGGAATTACCTTCGCGCAAGTTGGAGAAACCTTCAATACTTTTTATCACGAACATTTACCCTTTGAGTTAACCAATGCGCAGAAAAGGGTATTGAAAGAGATCAGACAAGATACGGGTACGGGAAGGCAAATGAACAGGTTGTTACAAGGAGATGTAGGAAGCGGAAAAACCATAGTAGCGTTGATGTCTATGTTGATAGCAGTCGATAATGGGTTTCAATCTTGCATTATGGCGCCAACTGAAATTTTAGCTAGACAACATGCGGAACAGTTTGCACTGTTATTGGCGCCATTAGGG
>JBFYPP010000065.1:0-9419 GCA_041303255.1 Chitinophagia bacterium
TATTTCGATGATAGTCCCGTTTTCACCATCAACCCAGATGCACAAAGCAAAGGCACCGTTAAACCACTTGCTTGGTTCAATTCTGATAAGACATTGAGAAGTGGATGGGCATGGGGACAATCGTATTTGAAAAGCGGTGTTGCTGCATTTTCTGCATCAGTAGGAAAAGGAACACTCTTGGCATTTGGTCCGGAAATTACCTTCAGGGCCCAAACACATGGCACATTTAAATTGGTCTTTAATCAATTGTACAATTGATGTGAAAAAAATACTCTGCATCGGTGAAGCATTGATAGACATGATCTGTACAGATAAGGGACTTCTACTTACTGATGGTAATCATTTTCTAAAAAAAGCAGGTGGCGCACCCATGAACGTTGCTGCTGCAATTGCAGCATTGGGTGGGGAGGTAGCAGTATCAGCTAAAGTAGGAGCCGACCCTTTTGGAAAGCACCTGATAGAAGTTTTGAATTCATTTAATGTTGATACTACAGCAGTCATAACCGATAAAGAAAACTTTACCACGTTTGCTTTTGTCTCCTTAATGGAAAATGGAGAAAGAGATTTCTATTTCAACAGAGGTGCAGATAGAATGTTGGGTAAAGAAGATATCAGTAAAATTAATGTTTCAGATTTTGGGATTGCGCATTTTGGATCGGCGACTGCATTTTTACCTGGACCATTACAAGCCACCTATCTTTATTTGTTAGAAAAAGCAAAAGCCGAAAATTTGTTCATCAGTTTTGACCCGAATTACCGACAACTTTTATTTGGAGAAAACCAACCTGAGTTTATCAGCAGATCATGGGAGTTCATCAAACAAGCTGATTTCTTCAAAGTAAGTGATGAAGAAGCATTACTCATTACAGGTAAGTCGACCATTGATGAAGCAGCACAATGTTTCTTTGATAATACATCAGCAGTATTTGCAATTACCTTGGGTAAAGAAGGAACACTACTGGGCTTTAAAAAATCGACAACCATCATACCATCCATTTCCATTCAACCTGTCGATACCACTGGCGCAGGTGATGCATTTGTAGGTGCTGTATTGTACCAACTGGGCCAATACACTTCAATAGAAATTAAGCAGATGAAAGAAGAAAATTGGAAAGGTATTTTTTTAAAAGCAAATAAAGTTGGCGCAAGAACCTGCGAATACATGGGTGCGATGGAAGCGTTCAGGCATCTACACAAAGATTTGCTGAATGCCTAAAGCTCTACAATCATTTCAATTTCTACTGAAGCATCAAAAGGTAAAGAGCCCATACCGACAGCAGAACGAGCGTGCTTTCCTTTTTCGCCAAATACCGCTACCAACAAATCAGAACAGCCATTGATGACTGCAGGATGTTGTGTAAATGATGGATCGGCATTGACCATTCCAAATACTTTTACGATACGCTTCACTTTATTTAAATCGCCTACATACGATTTCAAAGTAGTCAACAACGCTATCCCCGTTAACCTTGCAGCTTCTTTGCCTTCATCAACAGTTAAGGCAGAACCAACCTTACCTCTCGTTTTTTTTCCAACTACTTCATCAGGAATATGTCCAGATAAAAAAAGTAAATTACCTGTCTGCACTGCTTTAACATAATTCGCAACAGGTACTTTAACTTCTCCTAAAACAATACCTAGCTGCTGAAGTTGCATTTCTGGATCCATAACCTGTGATTGAGTTTTAATGAGCGAAAAAGAAAAAATAAAAACGAAAATAAAAAACTTATTCATAGAAAATTTAATTCGATGGGTGAATAAATTCAATACATACTGGAGCGGGAATGTCTAACGTTTGTTTAAGTTTCATTGTTCCTGTTACAACATCAAATGAAAAAACCTGCACCTTATCCGAATCTTGCCCAGCTACCAAAACAAATTTTCCATTTCCATCAAACCTAAAAAACCGTGGTTTCTTGGTCACATCTACGTGGTGCTTTTTTACTAATGTGCCGTTTTGCTGAACAGCAAACACTACAACTTGATCGCTGGTAATACGATTAGAAACCAAGAGCCATTTCCCATCAGGAGACAATTGTATAGCACCACTGCCATGGTCCTCTTTTGTTTGAACCGTATCTGCAACCAGCGTCTGTATTTTTTTTAACCCCGATACTTGCACAGCAAATACGTCAACCGTACCTTTCATTTCATTGATAGAATAAGCATATGTACCTTTTGCATTGAATACAATATGTCGTGGGCCGTTTCCGGGTTCTACTTTATACGACAACGGTTTTTCTTCGATACTTCCATCACTTAAAATTGCATGACGATTAATGAGGTCTGTGCCCAAATCACTTACGTACAAATAGTTGTTATCCGGACTAACCACGGCACAATGCGCATGCGGTTTTTCTTGTCGATTCATATTTATACTTAAACCCTTATAAACAATATGCTGTGATGCTGGATGCAAAGAACCATCAGCTTTGGTTTTAAAAACAGTAACACTTCCACTTGAATAGTTTGCTGTATACACTGTCTTAGAAGGAGCGTGATAACTCACATAACATGGACCATCGCCTAAAATATTTTGCTTATTTAATAAAGTCAAGTTTCCAGTTAACTGATCAATTGCATAAGATGCTACCGATCCAGTCCGGTCTTCTTCACTCAAAACATACATGTACTTTTGATCTGGCGTAACCACCATGTATGATGCGTTTGGCACTTTGACAGACCTAACAAAATTGGATTTACCAGAAGTAGGATCATACTGATAAACCTGAATACCAGGATTCCCTTTCCAAGTATAAGAACCTACTAACATGAGTTTTTTTGTAGTACTACTGAAATCAGTTTCTAGTCGTTGTATCGTTTTAGTAGATAAGATTTTTTTATCAGCAGCAATTACAATTCTGAACTTAAAGGTGATGGATTCACCAGCTTTTAAATCACGTTTATAATATATATTGTCTTTGTTAAAAACATTTGATCCCATAGGGTTTGCTGCAAATAGTCCATATCCCCTTGCATGCCATGGAGTAGGAAAATTTTCATTATACGGATGATCAATCATCAAAACACTGATGCTGTCCATATTCATTTTACCATACGCCATACACCAGCTTGCTTTTTTCCCCCACACTGCATCGCCTTTCAACCCGTTACTGTTCAAGTAGTTTCCATTGGCAATAGAATCACTAGTTGCTTTGATTATTGCCTCAATACCATTTGCATCTGTAAATTTTTTTGTTTCTATAGTGGGTATTTGCAACTCATGCGCCATACGCAAGCCCAATAGACCTTCTTTGTTGTCTTTGAATTGCACTGCTGTTTTTGCCAATAAAGTGGTAGTCCTGTCTATTACCCAAACTCCATTGATTTCTCTGAATTCTAATTCTGTGGTTTCTTCCAGCAATGTGCTTCCAGTGGGATTATTCCAATTTGCCGCATAGCTTAGTTTTCCAGACTCGCCATTCTTTTGCTCCAATATTTTGACAAAACGTACCGTGCCATATTTCTGTTTTTCGTTTTCGGGAATTGCAAATGAATTGTTCCAAAAATCAAGTCCATTTACATCACCAAAATTCATCCAAAGACCAAGATGATGAGGATGATCTGTAGGTTCTCCAGGAACAGGTGTCACAGGAAAGCCCCTGGTAATGACTGTCCCATTAGGAGCTTTGATAGGATAAAGAACAGGCTTGGCAATTGTATCTGGAAAAAAGAAATTTGTAAAATGCTTGCCATTAATTGAAACCTTTACCTGGGGATGTATCTTGTCCTTAACCAAAACCACTTTGGGTGTTTGTGCAAATAGTAAAGAAGGCAAAAGAAACAATAAAAAAAGGAAGTGCTGCTTTCTCATAGAGAATCATTTACTTCCTTTAAAATTACGCTAAAAAATCAGAGCTTAGACAATACCTGCTCGCCCATGGCGTCAGTGCCCAATATTTTATCTGCAGGAGTATGCGCATCCGCAATATCTCTTGTTCTATAACCAGTTTTTAAGACCGCATCAACAGCATTGATAACTGCTTCAGATTCTGCTTTGAGTCCAAATGAAATATCCAACAACAAAGCAGCAGACAAAATGGATGCCAGCGGATTTGCAATACCTTTTCCAGTAATGTCATGCGCAGAGCCATGAATAGGTTCATAAACTCCCGTTCCATCTCCGATTGATGCAGAAGCCAGCATTCCCATAGAACCTGCAATCTGAGAAGCCTCATCGGTAAGGATATCTCCAAACAGGTTAGCTGTTACAACCACATCAAATTTCTTTGGGTCCTTGATCAACAACATGGCTGTTGCATCTACAAATTGGTATTCCACTTCTACATCTGGATATTCCAAAGCTACTTTCTGTACCACCTCTCTCCAAAGTCGACTGGTCTCTAATACATTTGCCTTATCTACAGAGCATAATTTTTTTCTTCTTGTTCTAGCCGCATCAAAAGCTTTTCTTGCAATACGCTCCACCTCAAACCTGCTGTATTCAGCAACATCGTAAGCAGTATCTCCATCATTTTTTCTTCCCTTCTCTCCAAAGTAAATATCACCTGTTAACTCCCTAAAAAACAAAATATCAGCTCCCTTTAAAATTTCAGGCTTGATGCTAGATGCACCCAACAATTCATCGAAAAGTTTAATGGGACGAAGATTGGCGTATAAACCCAATTCTTTTCTCATTTTCAATAAGCCCTGCTCTGGTCTAACTTTTGCAGTAGGGTCATTGTCGTATTTAGGATGACCAACAGCACCAAATAAAACTGCATCAGCGGCTTTCATCTTTGCAAGGGTCTCATCTGGAAGTGGAGAGCCAGTGGCTTCAATGGCAACATGCCCTATCAAGGCTTCATCATAAGTAAATGTATGACCGAATTTTTCAGCAATTCTATCCAATACTTTTTTACCCACTGCTGTCACTTCTTGTCCAATACCGTCACCCGGGACGATGAGAATGTTTTTTGTCATAATTATTATTTGTGCTTAACTGATAACCGTTAACTGTTAACCGTTAACTGTTATCGGTTAAATCAAATTCAACATCTTCTGTGAAGCCTTAATTGCTGCTACAGTCTGATCACTATCCAAACCCCTTGTTCTAAACTCACGGCCTTTATAATCCCATGTAATGATGGTTTCACAAAGTGCATCACTCTTACCCCCCGGTGGAATTCGAACGGTATAGTCGGTTAACACTGCAAGTGATAATTTTTTCTTTTTATAGATTGTCCTTAATGCATTCATAAAGGCATCGTATTGTCCATCACCTTGTGCAAATTCTTGAAATACTTCTCCATCAATACTGATGTGTAAAGTCACAGAGGGCTTAAGGTCTTTAGAATGCGTGAGCACATAATTGAGCACTTTCACTTTATCATTAATGGTATTGCTATCCAACACATCTGATAAAATATAGGGAAGATCGCCTTGCGTTACTACTTCTTTTTTATCCCCCAACTCAATAATTCTTTGTGTCACTTTCTTAAGATCTGCATCTGTTAGTTCAATTCCCAATTGTGCCAGGTTATTCGCAATATTTGATTTGCCGCTTGTTTTTCCCAATGCATATTTACGTTGTCTGGCAAACCGCTCTGGCATAAGATCATTGTGATACAGGTTGTTCTTCTTATCTCCATCAGCATGTATTCCAGCTGTTTGCGTAAATACGTTTTCACCAACAACCGGCTTATTGTCTGGAATACGAAATCCAGTAAATGTTTCAACCAACCTACTCACCTGGTACAACGACTTTTCAACGATACCCGTTTTTACTTGTGGTAAGAAATCGTGCAATACGGCTACAGCGCTTGCCAGCGGTGCGTTTCCTGCACGCTCACCCATTCCGTTTACGGTAAGGTGAATGCCATGTACACCTGCTTTCACTGCTTCCAATACATTAGCAGTCCCCAAATCATAATCATTGTGTCCATGAAAATCAAAATGCGATTTAGGATATCTCTCAATAATTTGTTTCAAAAACTGACTCACCTCATTTGGCGCTAAAATACCAAGGGTATCAGGCAACATGATTCTTTTTACTGGCTGTGTTACAATGAAATCCAAATATTGAAACACGTAATCTGGAGAATTTCTCATGCCGTTACTCCAATCTTCCAAGTACACGTTGGTCTCTATTCCTTTCTTTTGGGCCAAAGCAATTGCCTTTTCAATTTCAACAAAATGTTGCTCTGGTGTTTTTTTCAATTGGTGGGTAAGGTGATTCAAAGATCCTTTGGTAAGCAGGTTCATCACCTTGGCACCCGCTTTATGCATCCAGTCTATAGAAACAGTGCCATCCACGAAAGTGAGCACCTCTACTTTCTTCAATAAACCTTTCGACTTTGCCCAACGCGTAATTTTTTTAACTGCATCAAACTCACCTTCAGATACACGAGCTGATGCAATTTCAATTCTGTCCACCTTCACTTCCGTAAGCAAAATTTGTGCAATTGTCAGTTTTTCAGCCGCAGAAAAAGAAATCCCACTGGTTTGCTCACCATCCCTAAGGGTGGTGTCCATAATTTCTATGTAGCGGGTTGTTTTGGGCATGGTGTTTTTGCGCTAAGCGTGTTTATTAATAGCGACTTTTTTGCGCAAACTCCAGAATTTCGTCTTTCATGGCTTGCAAATAATCAATATCATCAAACCCATTGATCAGGTTGTGTTTCTTATACCCATTGATGTCGAAAGATTCATGCTCGCCAGTTGACAGAATTGTCACTTTTTGTTCTGGCAAATCAACTTCCACTAAAGCATTGGGATCAGCCTCGATGGCTTGAAAAATTTTATTGAGAAAAGCATCCGACACTTGAACAGGAAGAATGCCGATGTTCATCGAATTGTTCTTGAAAATATCTGCAAAAAAGCTAGAGATCACACAACGAAAACCATAATCGTAGATGGCCCAGGCTGCGTGCTCGCGACTGCTTCCACTTCCAAAATTTTTACCGCCTACAAGAATTGATCCGCTGTAAATGGGATTGTTTAAGACAAAATCTTGCTTTGGACTATCATCGTTATTGTATCGCCAATCACGAAACAAGTTATCGCCAAAACCTTCTCTCTTCGTTGCTTTTAAAAAACGTGCAGGTATAATTTGGTCTGTATCCACATTTTCCATGGGGAGCGGGACTGCCCTGCTTTTTAGTACTGTAAACTTATCGTATGCCATTTCTTTACTTTATGCAATCAATGTTCTTGGATCGGTTACTTTTCCTGTTACTGCTGCTGCAGCTGCTACAAGTGGACTAGCCAATAATGTTCTGGCGCCTGGACCTTGTCTTCCTTCAAAATTTCTGTTGGAAGTACTTACTGCATATTTACCCGCAGGAATTTTATCATCATTCATCGCCAAACATGCAGAACATCCTGGCTGACGCAACTCAAAACCAGCCTCAATCAAAATATCATAAATACCTTCTTCTCTAATTTGCTTTTCAACCAGGTGAGAACCAGGCACAATCCATGCAGTTACATTATCCGCTTTCTTCCTGCCTTTAACAATAGAAGCAAATGCCCTAAAATCTTCAATTCTTCCGTTGGTACAACTTCCAATAAACACATAGTCGATTTGCTTTCCCAACATTCCCTCTTTTTCAGCAAAACCCATGTACTGCAATGATTTTGCAAAACTTGCTTTGCCAGCATCAATATCTTCAGCAGAAGGAATCAATTCCGATATTCCAATTCCCATACCTGGATTGGTACCATAGGTAATCATCGGTTCAATATCTGCTGCATCATAATGATACTCCTTGTCAAATACAACCCCTTCATCTGTTTTCAATGTCTTCCAATAGACCAAGGCCTCATCCCAAGCTGCACCTTTTGGTGCCTTTTCCCTACCCTTGATGTAATTGAAAGTAGTTTCATCTGGAGCAACCATTCCACCACGTGCACCCATTTCAATACTCATGTTGCAAACGGTCATTCTTCCCTCCATGCTCATGCTTTCAAAAACAGCACCTGCATACTCTACAAAATATCCAGTTGCTCCAGCAGCAGTCAGTTTTGAAATAATATACAGTACCACATCTTTGGAGGTAACACCCGTACTCACAACACCATTTACATTGATGCGCATTTTCTTGGGTTTGGGCTGCATGATGCACTGTGAAGACAATACCATCTCCACTTCAGATGTACCAATGCCAAATGCAATACATCCAAAAGCGCCATGGGTTGATGTATGCGAATCTCCACAAACAATGGTCATGCCAGGAAGGGTAATTCCGTTCTCCGGACCAACCACATGCACAATGCCATTCTTTGGGTTATTCAAACCCCAATGGGAAATACCATATTGATGCGAATTTTCTTCCAATGCTTTAAGCTGGTTGGCAGATAAAGGATCTTCTACCGGAAGATGCTGATTAATGGTAGGTGTGTTGTGGTCCGCCGTTGCAAAGGTCTTGTCGGGGAAAATTACCCCTAGGTTCCTGCTTTTAAGTCCAAGGAAGGCAACCGGACTCGTTACTTCATGGATGAAATGACGGTCGATTAAGAATACATCCGGACCATCCGGGATGCTTCTAACCACATGCGCATCCCATACTTTATCAAAAAGACTTGAAGGTTTACTGCTCATTTATCAAAAAATTTGAGAATAGGTTGAATGATTTCAATCGGAAATGCAAATTTCCGAAAAAAATACCATTTTACAAGTCTTTCAATGGCATATTTAACACCTATCTGACTTAAAACGGACCCATTAAATTAATTGGAGGAGTAACCAACCCGTCAAAGCCATTTTTTTCTTCGAAACCAGGTGTAGATAACAATAAAAACCAAAAGCATAAATCCAATCACCATTGGATATCCATACTGCCAGCCCAGCTCTGGCATAAAATCAAAATTCATTCCATATACCCCAACTATAAACGTCAATGGCAAAAAATAGGCAGAGAAAATGGTCAGGATCTTCATCACATCATTGGTCTTGTTGGCGCTGATGGACATATACATGGAAACCAGGTTCAACGCATCTTCCGTCATTTGATCATAAAACAATTGCAGTTTGATCTGACTGTCTCTTATGTCTTGCATTTCGCTCGACTTTTTTTGACGGTGTTGTACCGCATTAACCACCTCACCCGAAAGCAACAACAATTTTTTACACAATCCCGCCCTCCGTTTCAACAAGTAAAGGTTTTCGATAGACTCAGCAGCTTGTTTTCTGATGAAGAGTCGCGTTTCTGTCTCGTCTATTTGTGTATTCAGCTCATTAGCAAATCGATAAAAGCTCTGTTGAACACGTGCTATAATTTTTAACAGGAAACCAGGTATCGAAACAATCTTTCCTGCATCAATCAATTGTTTACAAAGCGGAAAAATATCCGGATGTGGCACCCTATGTATAGTTACAATCGTATCGCCATCAAAAAAAATGGCAATTTTGGTGGTGAGCATATGAATCGTAGCCCCCTTTTCCTTCTCATCCAATACTTTACGTAAGATGATAAAAT
>JBFYPP010000066.1:0-9353 GCA_041303255.1 Chitinophagia bacterium
ATTTTATATAAACCATCTTCGTCGCGTTGCACTTTTTGGTATTCATCGTATTGTTGTAAGGCGTTTCCACCAGAACAAATAAAGTCGATTGCCCTGCTCCATTCTTCATCACTGATCTCTCTGAAACAAAATGTAGTACTGATTTCTTCCTTTATCTTTTTTTGATCAAAACCATCACCCGTAGCCAAGGTACACAGGTATTGTATGAGCACATCATAGCAGAGCACCATCGGAATTTTTGCTTCTACTTTTTTTGTCCCAATGGAATCTTTCAAAGCAGCTAGTTCTACCAACTCTAAAGAATGGGTAGGTAAAAAATAAATATTGCTCTCTTCTCCTGGTGCATGCCCGCTTCTTCCAGCTCGCTGTAAAAATCTTGCTACACCTTTTGGAGATCCCACTTGTATAACGGTAGACACGGGTCTGAAATCAACACCCAAGTCAAGACTTGCCGTACAAACTACAGCTTTTAATTTTCCTTCGTGTAATGCTTCTTCAAGCCAGTATCGCAGTGCTCTGTCAATACTTCCATGGTGTAAAGCCAATGTGCCTGCTAATTCTGGAGCAATCGAAAGTAGTGTATGGTACCACACTTCACTCATGCCTCTGGTGTTGATGAAGATGAGTGTAGAGTTGCTTTCTTCAATAATGGGTATGAGTTTATGTGCCAACTTGATTCCTAAATGTCCCGCCCATGGATATTGTTCTATCTCATCTGGATAGATAGGAATCACATTAATTTGCTTATCTAGTTGTGCAGAAATAACAATCCCATTTGTAGATGTTGTCTGCGAAAGAAGAACAGGGGAGAGCAATACATCTTTCGCTTCCTGCAAATTGCCAATGGTTGCTGAGATGCCCCAAACCATAGGCGTTTTATTTTTATTACAATGGATGATTCTACTTATTGCCAGTTCTGTTTGTACACCACGCTTAGAGCCCAACAGCTCATGCCACTCATCAACTACCAACAGATCGAGGTGCGCAAAAAGTTGTTCGTGTGATTTTCCTGAAAGAAGAAGATGTAGACTTTCGGGTGTAATGATTAAGACTTCTGGTAGTCTCTTTTTTTGTTTTTGTCGTTCTGCATTGCTGGTGTCGCCATTTCTTATACTTACTGTCCAAGGAATTCCAATTTCAACTGTTGCTTCTTCCATGGCCCTGCCAATGTCTTTGGCAAGTGCACGTAGCGGTGTAACCCAAAGCAGTCTTAATCCATTGTGTTTAAGCGAATGCCAATCTTGGGGATGTGTATCCATGAATTTTAGAACAGCACCTATAAATACAGAAAAGGTTTTCCCGCAACCTGTAGGTGCATTAACCAATCCACTCTTGTGTTCACGGATAGCTTTCCAGGTGTCCAATTGGTATTGAAAAGGTTGCCAGCCTTTGGCATTCATCCAATCCGATATGGTTTTGTCGTTGTTCAACATGTAAATTTTGGAAACAGCATTTGGTGAATGCACGTAATGCCGGCTCTATTTTTCTTTACCAGCAATCACAATGACTATTTCTCCCTTTACACCTTTTACGGAAAAATGTTCAAGTACTTCTTTTAGTGTGCCTCTTGCATTTTCCTCAAACTTTTTAGTGAGTTCTCTGGAAACACAGCACTGTCTGTCTTCTCCAAAATAGGTAATGAGTTGCTCTAAGGTTTTGAGCAACCGCATAGGAGATTCGTAGAGGAGGATGGTTCTTTTTTCAGCCGACAATGCAGTTAGAATGGTATGTCGACCTTTCTTTAGTGGCAAAAAGCCTTCAAAACAAAAACTGTCTGATGGTAAACCACTGTTGATAAGCGCGGGTACAAAAGCCGTTGCGCCTGGCAAGCATTCTACACGGATGCCATTTTTTATGGCTGCCCTCACAAGAAAAAATGCAGGGTCTGAGATGCCTGGTGTTCCCGCATCTGTAAGCAATGCCATGGTTTTGCCAGCAAGCAATTCTTCTACTAAGCGCTCTGTAATTTTATGTTCGTTGTGTTGGTGGTAAGGAAACATGCTCTTGTGGATCTCGTAGTGTTTGAGCAATACCCCTGAAGTACGCGTGTCTTCAGCCAGTATGAGATCCACCTCCTTTAAAATAGCTACAGCCCTAAAGGTCATGTCTCCTAAATTACCAATGGGAGTTGGAACAATATAGAGCATAAATACAGTTGCTTGTTTTTAGAAATCAGTTAGAGTATGCTGATCTCAAAATGTTCCATAACCTGATTGGCCAACAATTTGGTCGCCGCTTCTTCTGCAACGTTCTTTGCAGCATTTTCATCTGCAGCCTCAACTTCCAATGTGATTCTTTTCCCAATTCTTACATCTATTACCTGGGTCAATCCAAGATTTTCTAGTCCACCTAACACCGCTTTACCCTGTGGATCTAACAAGTTTTTTAAAGGCATCACATTGATTGCAACAGTATACTTCATGTCAGCTGATTTTTGAATAGCAAAGATACTAGAATATAGGTGATGAAAATAGCTGCCACAGATAGCCATCCCAAGATTAAAATAAAGGGAATGGAAAGCAGTAGTAAAATATACCTTGCTTTATTGTCTGCAAAAGAATAGGTTTTGAATTTCAAGTTGAGCAGGGGGATTTCTGAAACCATCAACCAAGAGATAGCTCCAATGAGGGTGTATAAAAACCACTTGTTAATGATAACCACTTGTACATCAAAAGGATTATAAAGCATGAGTAAGGGAAGTACGGCGATGAGTAACCCTGCTGCTGGAACAGGCAGTCCAACAAAATGACCTCGGTCTATGGTGTCCAAGTTAAACCTGGCTAATCGCCAGGCTGCGGCCATTGGCAGCAACAGTGCGGGTAGCATCCAATACATGGGGGTGTCCAAGCCATCTGGTTCTGCTGCAAATGAAATACGCAACAGTTGAAATAGAATGAGTCCGGGTGCCACGCCAAAAGAAACTACATCAGATAAAGAATCGAGTTGCTTACCCATTTCTGAACTTGATTTTAATAAGCGTGCAACAAAGCCATCTAAGAAATCAATGACTGCTGCAATAAATATACAAAGGGAAGCCCACCAGATTTTTTCAGGCAAATAGATTTTCCATTCCAATCCTTGTTGGTTGAGAATGGTTTCCCCGGTTTGCAAAATCAATACAATAGCAATGCATCCCATGCACAGGTTGAGCAATGTAAACAGGTTGGGGATTTGTTTCATGTTTATTTTTTCATCAACTGTTCAATCTCTTCTGCTTTGATTGGAATGTTTTTGAAGAGATCTTTGTTTCCATTTTTGGTAATCCAGAAGTTGTTTTCAATACGAACGCCCATTTTTTCTTCTTCGATATAGATGCCGGGCTCGACGGTAAAGACCATGCCTGCTTTGATCGGTTCTGTCTTGGTTCCTAAATCATGCACATCTATGCCCAAGTGGTGTGAGATGCCATGGTACAGGTATTTTCTATAGGCCCTGTTATCTGGACTTTCGTTCTTAATGTCGGTTTTGTTGATGAGTCCGATTTTCAAAAAGGTTTTAGAAGCTTCGTCTCCCACCATATCTGTATACTTAAGAATGGTAATGCCTGGCTTGAGTAAACTTTTTGCATAATCGTGTAAATGCAAACATGCATTGTATACCTCTTTTTGTCGTTTTGTGAATTTTCCGTTTACCGGAACGGTCCTGGTTAGGTCTGCACAATAGCCACCATACTCGGCTCCAAAATCCATCAAGATCAATTCGCCGTCTTTGCACTGCTGGTTGTTGGCGATGTAATGCAAGGTTCTTGCCCTATCGCCACCTGCAATAATTGAAGTATAGGCAGGTCCCGCTGAACGGTTCATCATAAACTCGTGGTAGATTTCTGCTTCAATTTCATTTTCCCAAACACCAGGTTTGATGAATTTGAGTAATCTTCTAAATGTTTTTTCGGTGATGTCAACCGCTTGTTGGAGAACATCTACTTCCAATGGCGATTTTATTGCTCTTAGCTCACGCATGATTTTTGCAGCACGCCTGTAATTATGCAAAGGATAACGTGCTTTCATTTCTTGGGCATATCGGTAATCTCTTACTGCTAGCAGATTGGCTTTACGGTCATTTTCATTTGTATTTAAATAGATGGCATCCGCAAGATGCACCATCGGCTGAAGTAAACCATCTAAAACATCTAGCCATACAATTGTATGAATACCCGAGAGTGCAGTCGCTTCATTTGAACGGTGTCTTTTACCATCCCATTTCTCTTTCAATTCGTTTGGTCTTACCAAAACCAATACTTCCCTGTATTTTTTATCTGGATGATCAGGAAACAAAATTAACATGGTGTCTTCTTGTCGGATACCCGTTAACCAATACAAATCTGTATTTTGTTTGTAAGGGTACAATGCATCTCCATTGGATGGAATTTCATCATTACTGTTGAAAATGGCAATGCTGTTTTTTTCCATGGAAGCAATAAATCGCTTTCTATTGTCTGTAAAAATTTGGGCGTTGATTTGTTCGCTGTGCATATACCTTGGGTTAAGTTATCGGTCTATAGTAACCGGACTAAATTAAACCAAAAAGTTTGCATTGTAGCATCATTCACAACTGCTGTTTGTCATCTTTTTTTGATTACATGATGCCATCATCTGCAAAGCTATAATAGCCTTCCGTGCTCACAATAATGTGATCCAGTACTTGGATGTCGAAAAATTTTGCAGCATTTCTAATTTTATAGGTGAGTTCTTCATCGGCCTTTGATGGTTTTAAATTGCCTGAAGGGTGGTTGTGGCAAAGGATGATGCTTACTGCTTCTTCTTCCAATGCCTTTTTTAGGATGATGCGTGGGTCTGCAACTGTGCCAGTCATTCCCCCCGAACTGATAATTTCAAAATGCCTGATTTTGTTGGCGCGGTTCAAAAAAAGGACGGCAAAGACTTCATGGGGAAGGTCCATTAACTTGGCCTGTAAAAAACGGGCAACCGAATTGCTGCCGGTAATGGTATCCGTTTGCAGGTGCTCTGAAGCCAACCGCCGCCTTCCAATTTCGAGCGCTGCCTGAATCAATACTGCCTTGGCCATCCCAATACCATGGGTTTTCATCAATTCACGTGTAGATAACCGTGCCAAAGCAGCCAGGTTGTTGTTGCATCGTTCTATCAACAACTTGGCCAGCTCCATTGCAGATTGGTTTTTTGTGCCATTTTGAATCAAAATTGCAATCAGCTCGCTATCCGTTAGCTGCAAGGGGCCACGGGCCCTGAGTTTTTCTCTGGGTCTGTCTTCCGGACTCCAACTTTTGATGGTTTTCATTTTCTTTGTTTTAAACAGGCGCACTTAAAAGATATTCATCAGTTATCAACGTTCAAATCCTTGAACACAAGTTTCATTATCTTCGTCACACATTTTTTTTATATGCAACGCGTAGGTCCCTCATGTAAAATCTTCTCCGGAACCAGTTCTCAGTACCTGGCCGAAAAGATAGCAACCGCAATTGGCGGAACTCTAGGAAAGATTAGTATTCAAAAATTCAGCGACGGTGAAATCCAGCCTATTTTCCTCGAAAGTATTCGAGGAGATTATGTTTTCCTCGTGCAAAGCACGTTTTCGCCAGGGGATAATCTCATGGAATTGCTGTTAATGATCGATGCAGCCAAAAGGGCTTCAGCGTATAAAATCATTGCGGTAATGCCCTATTATGGATATGCCCGCCAAGACCGAAAGGACAAACCCAGGGTGGCCATAGGGTCTAAAATGGTGGCAAACATCCTTACAGCGGCGGGTGCCGACCGAATTATCACCATGGACCTCCATGCGCCACAGATCCAAGGCTACTTCGATATACCGGTTGATCACCTTGATAGCTCGGCAATTTTTATCCCTTACATACGCGATCTTCAGCTCGAAAACCTTACCTTTGCCGCCCCCGATGTGGGAAGTGCGAACAGAATCCGGGAAGTTGCCAGCTATTTCAACGTTGAAATGGTGATATGCGACAAACACAGGAAGAGGGCAAATGAGATTTCCAGCATGGTGGTCATTGGTGAAGTTACTGATAGAGATATTGTTCTTATTGATGATATCTGTGATACAGCAGGTACCTTATCCAAAGCAGCTAAACTGCTAAAAGACAAAGGTGCAAGAAGTGTGAGGGCCCTATGTACGCATCCTGTTTTAAGTGGTAATGCTTACGTGAATATTGAAAACAGTGTGATGGAAGAACTGGTGGTTTGTGACACCATTCCGTTAAAAGGTCACTCATCGAAGCTGAAAGTGTTAAGCGTAGCCAACCTTTTTGCTTCTGCCATCAAAAACGCCTATGAAAACAAAAGCATAACCAGCTTGTTTATTCACTCACAAATGAGAAACAAATAAGCGGGTTTAAAATCGTCATTTTTTAAACACTATACAATGAAAACGATTACAATCGAAGGACAATTGAGGACCGCAACTGGCAAATCAGCCGCCCGCCAGCTTCGCTCTCAAGGAATGGTACCTGGTGTAATTTACGGGGGTGCACAAGAGGTTAACTTTTCTGCTAAATCACTTGCCCTAAAACCGTTTATCTACACACCAGACTTCCAAAAGGTTGAAATGCAGGTAGATGGTAAATCTTACACTTGCATTTTGAAAGACCTGCAATTTGACAAAGTTTCAGACGCACTTATTCACCTAGACCTACTGGAATTGGTTGAAGACAAGACCGTTACTGCAACTATTCCATTGAAGTTCATCGGTGCTGCTGCTGGTGTAAAAGCCGGTGGTAAATTGGAAATCAGACTTAAATCTGTAAAAGTGAAGTCTCTTCCAAAAAACTTGAGAGAAAACATCGAAGTAGACATTACCAACTTGGAATTGAATGCAAACATCCGTGTAGAGGACATCAAATCCGACAAATTCGAGATTTTGAACTCGCCACGTATTCCTATTGCATCAGTTACCATGACGCGTCAGTTGAAGCAGGAAGAAGCTGCATCAACTCCTGCCAAGAAATAAGACCAAAGTTTTATCTTTATAGCCCCTTGATATCTTCATGGGGCTTTTTTTATGGAAAAATTTTTAATAGTAGGGTTGGGTAATATTGGATCTGAATATGCACAAACCCGTCATAATATTGGATTTGATATTCTTGATGCCTTTGTAGCAAAGCACAATTCTTTTTTTACTACAGACCGGTTAGCGGATAAAGCGGAAGTGAATATCAAGGGTAAAAAACTGATTTGCATCAAACCCACCACCTATATGAACCTGAGTGGAAGGGCTGTTAAATATTGGATGGACAAAGAAAATATTGATGCCCAACATCTTTTTGTACTTGTTGATGAGCTTGCCGTACCGATTGATAAAATAAAAATAAAATCAGCTGGAAGTGATGGTGGTCACAATGGCTTAAAGAGTATTCAAGAGCTATTGGGATCCACCCAATATCCGCGACTTCGTTTCGGTATTGGAAATGATTTTCCAAGAGGCAGGCAGGTGGATTATGTACTTGGAAAATGGCATCCCAATCAATTGATTTTGGTGAAATTAAAAATTGATCGTTCGGTTCTGGCTATTGAAGAATTTGTGTTGACCGGAATCGAAAAGACCATGGGTGCTGTAAACAATTTAGAATTCTAGGTATCGCACATTCTTTGTTAATTTGTAACAGTTTATTTATTTCTTATTCCTTTGAGAACGCCACAATAACCAATCTAAAACTGCAAAATGAAATTTCTTTGTATTGGCCGAAACTACGTTGAACATGCTAAGGAATTGGGTAATGAGGTTCCTGAAGAACCTGTAATTTTTATGAAGCCCAAGAGTGCATTGCACCAAACCAACAGTCCCTTTTACTATCCAGAATTTACCAACGAATTGCACTATGAATGTGAAGTGGTGTTGAGGATCAGTAAAAACGGCAAGTACGTCCAAGAAAAAGCGGCTAAGAATTACTACGATGCCATTTCGGTGGGTATCGACTTTACTGCACGTGATATTCAAAATGAACTGAAGAAAAAAGGATTGCCATGGGAAAAAGCAAAGGCATGGGACAACTCTGCAATTCTTGGTGCCTGGCAACCTATGTCTCTTGTAAACGATGTGAAAAACATCAATTTTTCCATGAAAAAAAATGGAGAAGTAGTTCAATTGGGTAACACCAAAGACATGATTCACGGATTCGATAAAATAATTGCCTACGTATCTAATTATTTTTCACTCAACATTGGCGATGTCATTTTTACAGGCACCCCCAAAGGTGTTGGTGAATGTGTAGTAGGGGATGAACTTGAAGGCTTTTTAGCAGATACCACCATGTTTAAACTTCTGGTGCAATAAACAGCTACTAGTTGCGCTTTTGTAGACTTCTTTGTTTTTCCTCAATCCAATTTTCATTTACGGGTTAACTTCCGTAGCTTGGTGTAGCACAAAACACCGTATGCAACAAATCAAACTACTGAAAAAGTTAAGGAATGGATTGTGGTTCAGGTTTTTTATGCTTACGTCTCTTCCAGCTGCCCTTTTTGCAGGGGTGCGGGTTGAAAAACTAGACGAAGCATCTTCCACCATCAGTATTCGATACAGCTGGTTTTCAAAAAATCCTTTTAAGTCGATTTACTTTGCCTGCCTTGGAATGGCCGCGGAGATGAGTTCTGGTATTTTGGCATTGCTGCATACCATTGATAAACAGCCAACAGTTTCTATGTTGGTTTTTAATATGCAGGCTTCCTTTCATAAGAAGGCAGTAGGCAAAATCAATTTCGTTTGTAACGATGGCGATCTGATCAGGCAATCAGTTGAAAAAGCCATTGCTACCGGTGAAGGAGTTACCTCTGAAACTGTTTCCAAAGGGTATGATGCTGATGGCAATTGTGTTGCTGAATTCAGGATTGTATGGACGTTTAAACAAAAACAAAAAAAATCCTAACATGAAAATCGCTTTTCACGGTGCAGCGCGTTGTGTAACAGGTTCTAAACATTTACTTACACTCAATAACGGGAAAAAAATATTGCTCGACTGTGGCCTATTTCAAGGAATGGGCAAACAGACGGATGCATTAAATAGGCACTGGGGTTTTGAGCCTAAAGATGTAGATGTGTTGGTGCTTTCTCATGCGCATATAGACCACAGTGGGTTGATACCAAAGTTGGTGAAGGATGGGTTTAAAGGAAAAATTTATGCAACACCAGCAACTCGAGAACTGACGGGTGTTTTGTTGGAAGATTCTGCTGGCATACAAGAAGATGATATAAAATACATCAATAAAAAAAGACGTTTATTAGGACAACCCTTGTTAAAACCGTTGTATACAACAGAAGATGCTGAAATCGCAATGCAACTTTTTTCTGTGGTTGAATATGGCAATTGGCACAACATTGAAGATGGTGTTGAATTGTTGTATACCGATGCGGGTCATATAATTGGAAGT
>JBFYPP010000067.1:0-9328 GCA_041303255.1 Chitinophagia bacterium
AGTATATGCCAGCTCTATAAATGGAATTAAGGCAAGTGGAATTGAACAAATAGCAATAAGTGCAAGTCGCGTGAAGAAGTCATCAAAATTCTCTAACCCTTTTTTATTGGGTGGCATTTTACAAAATGAAACTGATGCTATTTTTTTAAACCGGAAGAAATAATTGATTTCTCTTTAATTTTGCATACAGAAAAAAGGGATAAAAGGATATACTGAAGCAAGGGTAGATACCATCTTATACCCTATGTTCGTTTGGGGAATTACACAGCTTACGCTTCAACTTATGTTTAACAATTACTCAAATTCCGGATTTCAATTCACTGACTATATCTGGCTAATTGTTGATCCAAGAAGAACTGGACAATTCTGGTATCTAAACGCTTTGTTTTTTGTTGGCTTGCTTTATGCCATACTAAAAACAAAACTTAAATTAAGCAATAGACACCAACTGTTATTAGGACTAACGATGTACTTTTTTGTTGCTTACCTAAGATCGACAGGAAGCTATTGGGGCTTCATAATGGATATTTTGCAATACTACCTGTTCTTCGGCATTGGCGACTTTATATCAACTACGATGCGTGACGAAAAGAACAAAGGCTTTTTTTCATCCTCCTATTTACTACTTGCACTTATCCCTGTTTTTTTAGTCACCCAATATAATTTTACTGCACTCAACATGGAAAACCAAAGCAACTACTATGTTGAGCACCGCATGCCCTTATTTTATTTGTTTGTAGCACTGACTGGATGTTTCATTTCAATAAACATTTCATTTATTTTGGCAAAATTCAATAAATGGAAATTTCTAAAATGGGTTGGCATTCATTCTATATACATTTACTGTATGCAAATTATTTTAATGGCAATCACGCGACTCATCCTCATAAAATTATTCAAGCTTGAGTCAGCACCAGTTCTAACCTTATTGATACTCATAGCAGGTGTACTATTGCCAATTTTCGTATATAGTTTGCTAATGAAATATAATTACTGGTGGTTATTTAGTTTAAAAAAGCCAGACAACAATTTATCTTTAACTAGGGTAGCTTTTCAACCTTTACAAATAGCTAGTTTAAAATAAATAAGTTAGTCAACATACTGTTTGTTGTTTCATCAAAGGGGTATTCGGAAATATTATCCATTTAAAAGATATTCACCGAATTCTGATATTCCTAAACCTCACTTTCGCATTAGGCCTCCAACTATCCAATGGCATACCCTGACTAGCAGCGGATGAATAAACAGCAGTCCAATGACACTGCAACCCAATCATCCCCTCTGTTGCACCAGCAATAAAATCATTCTTTAGCTGCTGTACCTCCCACATTTTAACTTCATTCACCCATAAAGTAATCATAGGTGTATCTCCCTCCATTTTAATATGAAATAAATTCCAATCATTTACTTTCCAAACTTTATCCAAATCCCTTGCATACATCACTTTACTTGGTGAAATGCGTTCGCCATACAAAGCACCTGTATTTCCTGGCATGCTCAATTCGATTTGATATGCGGCGCCTCCTTCATTACTGCGAATAAAAATACCGCTGTTGCAAAAGGAATCTAATTTCACCTCGACTTTCAACTCAAATGAACTGTATTTCTTATCCGTTAGCAATACACCTCCTTGTCCAAATGGTTGATCACCCAAAATAATTTCACCATCTTCAATTTCAACTTTCGGTGTAGTGCCTTGATGTGATGTTCTACTAACATGCCAACCTTTTAAATTCTTTCCGTTGAAAATAGATTTAAAGCCGACTTCATCCTTTTGCTTTTGGGCATGAAGTGCTGTTGAGAACAGAAATGCGATCAATAATTGATGGAAGAAGATTCTTTTCATTGCAGTTTCTTTTTAACCATGACCAATCTAAATCCAACATCATATTTACTACCCGGACCACCTGCATGGGTCATGTAGGTCGCGTTTTTTACATCCCCATAAAACGGCGCACCTTTTAATACATGTTGCTTTCCTTTTTTGGGAGGAACAGGATCTGCAAATAGTTGCTCATTGTAAAAATCTTCTACCCATTCCCATACATTACCCAACATGTCATACAAACCCCAAGCATTAGGCATTTTTGAACCGACAGCCTTGGGTGATTTAGAAGCAATGACTGCAACCTTATTGATCTCACTCCAGGAAATATCATCCTGTGTACCTGCCCTTGCGGCATACTCCCACTCAAACTCTGTCGGCAGCCTGTATGCATATACGCTATCGAGTTTATTCAACTGCTTGATGAATGATTGAACATCTTTAAAGCGAACTGATTCCACCGGGTACTGATCAGCATTTCCATCTACTTTATCTCCTTGAAAATAGGAAGGATTAGTAGTCATAATTTTTTTCCACTCACCCTGACTCACCTCAAACTTTCCAATGTAATAAGGTTGGTCAATAACAACTTCAAATCCAGGCAATGCTGCTTCCGCAGCCAGTTGATATGCCAATTGAAAATCAGACTCTGGCAAGATTTGAGGGAACTCTGATTTACGTTTTTCATCGTAACCCCAACCGCGACTAACCGTTGGCTGGTATTGACCGACAATCATTTTCCCGGGTTGAATTTTTACAAACCGCATACCAATCGCATTCACAAGCTCATTCGACTGAGAATGCAATGAAATTGTTCCCATAAAAAAAATAGCAGCAAAACAAAATCGAAAACCCAATGAAAAAACTTTCAACACAAAAATGAATTATTGCTTTACAAAAACTTTACCACGCTTACGATCCCAATTCTTATTTTCAGCACGACCTAATTTCATGATTTCTAAAATCTGCATGGTCATGCCATCCATCAAATCATTTGGAATTTCCTTAGGCATACCCGCTCTTACTGTACCTACTTCCTGCGGGGTTACAATGGAAGATTGATTTCCTATTTCACTGCTGTTTCTTACATAACTCAATACAGCAGCAACCCATTCGTCATTGTTCCCACGCATGGATGGCATAACATTGGGATAGGTTTTTCCATCAACAGGACCTTTCAATCCCCATAACATAATTTGAATGTTCATGGTCTTATCACCTTTCAAACGTGGAGAAGCAGCAAGCGGAGGTGCAGGCATTGATTTACCAGAGACAAGAACACCTTTCCCACCACCCCCATGACAATCAATACAAAACTGTTTGTAAATCTTAGCACCTTTATTGACCAGATCACGTTCCATTGGCGACAAACTTTTGGTACGCTGTTCTTCAAGTTCGTTGGTTCGCTTGCTCTCTTTATACACCGTGTGCGAGAACTGAATCATTTCATTATCCTTGTTTTCGTCAATAAGGTTTTGATGTAAAATGCTAGCCCCTGAAAGATTTGCATATCGGAGTGAAAGACTCAATTGAAACTTGACATCAGCACTTGGATCGTTCTTTAACTTAGCTAACATTTGAATTACTTCTTGATCTTGCTGTTTGATGAACGGCTCACTGATCCAAACTGCAGCCTTTCTTACTTGAGGATGTTGGTGTTTGAATGCATCACGCAATATTTCTTTATCTATCGCACCTAGTCCATCTAAAGTCCATAACGCATGAACAACAACCAAGTCACCAGAAGTAAGCGACAAATTTTTATCACCCCCAACGATCGCTTTCAAAAGAGGAACAGCAGAAAGTTCATTGCGGACAATCAGTAATTGCTGCGCTTGGTCTCTCCACCAACCATTGGGATGATCCAATGTCTTAACCAAGGTTTGAACATTGGCCTTTAGCAATTGAGGCTTATTTTTATCTGGCATTTTACTTTCATGAACTACGCGGTAAATACGCCCCATACCTCGATTCTTATACAAGTGTTTTTGTGCAATAAGCTTTCCCAAATAAGAAGCAGGTTTGGTCCACTCAGATTCTTGTATAATGCCATGGTACATATCTACAATATAAAAAGCACCATCCGGACCAGTATAGGTATTGAGCGGACGAAAATTTAAATCAGTCGATGCCAACCAGTCTTTTTCGTGGTAAGCATCCTCCAAAACAATTTTGCCATTTTTATTGATAATTTTCCCTCGCTTGATAATTCTACCAACAGGTTCTGCAATAAAATAATCCCCCTGCATGTCTTTAGGCAACCTGTCGCCTCTAAATATAGATTGACCACATCCTGAAGTAAACTCACTCAATGTGCTGTCCTCTTCCCTCAGAACCCTCGGTCCACTTTGTGCATCAATAGTACTCACTATTGGCCAAGGCTTGGTAAAGTCTGGTGAATACTGATCTGCAAAATTCAACGCGCCGTAATTTGGCATTTGTTGAATCTGCACAGCCGGCAGACCAGGACCAGCCTCTGAATAAAACAATCTTCCATAATTATCTGTGGTCATCCCCCATTGTCCAATCATATTGTCCATCATGGTATCAGCAATGAGCTGCCCCTTTGCATACCTATACCTCAAATTGTCTCTTGATGGATAAATCCAATTGTCCATGTTCCAAACCCATCCCCCATTTTGGTGTTCAAGGTTTCGGATATCCAACAGCTCATTTTTAAAGACCAATCGCTTTTGATCCGCTTTTCCATCGCCATCGGTGTCTTTGTATGCGTAAATACTTTGGTTATTGGTAACCCCAACCAGCAGTTCATCTCCAACCATTAATAAACTTCTTGGCAGCAATAAGCTATCAATGAAGATGATTGATTTATCCATCTTTCCGTCACCATCAGTATCTTCTAACATTTTAACGCGACTAACTGGATCGAACTCACCGGTGCCATTACCATCAATCATATACGTATTCATCTCGGCAACATACATTCTGCCATTGCCATCCCAACAAAGCGCAACAGGCTCTTGCACCAAGGGTTCTGCAGCAACCAGCTCCATTTTATAACCGGGTGGAAGTTGTATACGCGCCATACTTTCTTCTGGCGAAAGCGGAGTAAAATCGTTTGAATACAGAACCTTTCGTTTTTCACTCATCCATTCAGTTTCGGACTTTGAATTTGAACAGGATTGAAAAATCAATGCTAATAAAATAAGGAAAAAGAATAAACGGGTGAAAGCAATCATTGGACAACGGTTTCAATAAATAAAGCCCTATGAATTTAAGGAAAAACAAGGATTATTTTAATTTGTACATTTGCGGTGCCAAAACAACCGAAAACATGATTAAACAGACAATAATAAGGTTTCTTTTACTTGTCGTTCTCCTAACTAGTGGATCTACCAGTTTCGCACAAAAAAAAGACAGTGTTCATGTTACGAGTGAGTATTCAGGATCACTAGGATTTTCGACAAATGGATTATCCATTATCCCAACTTTTGCCTTGAATGCACCTGCCGTAAATGTGCTACTTTCTGTAAAGAGAAAACGCTTTAGTTTTGACCCAGATATTCGATTAACCTTAGATGGGAAAAGAGGAGGCATGGTATTTTGGTTCAGGTACCAAGCTGTTAAAGGAAAACGTTTTAACCTGCAGACTGGTGCTCACCCTGCCTATAACCTTCAGTTGAGAAAAGTGACTGAGGGAAATTCTACTACTGAGATTACCCAAGCCAGACGCTTTTTTGCAACAGAAATATTTCCCACCTACCAGCTTACTAAAAAAATAACATTGGGTGTTTATTACCTCAAAGGATTCGGCTTGCAGAAAGACGGACCAATGGACTCTCATTTTCTAACGTTCAATGTCAATTTCAGTAGTATTCCTATTTTCAAGGACCATTTCTTGCAATTCACCCCTCAGGTTTTCTATCTAAAAATTGACAAGGAAGATGGATTTTATTATACCCACACTATTGGAATAGCCAGCACTAAACATCCTTTCTCACTTCAATCGACCATCAACAAAGAAATCAAGACCAACATTACAGGCAGTCAAAATCTCGCATGGAACCTAAGTGTTTTCTACTCATTCAATAGAAAATATGGACGAGGCCAGAATCAAGAAGTTTTCCGAATTGCAGAGCAGATAACAGAATTCTAAAACGAATTCAATTTGAAATAACCCATGTGCAATTGATCTTCTGCTACTTCTGCAGAATCAGTCAACACAAGGGCATACGTCGATTTAAGCAATGGACTTAGGATGTCCTCAATCTTGTATATATCATCCACATCCACACCGTATTTATCATCGATATGTGATTTTGCGCCTTCAAAATGTGTATGCTTGAAGAAAGCAGTTTGTTTGGCTTCCCTGATAGCAACTGATTTGTCTGGTGAAGCAACCAACAGTTTGTAGTGAAATTCTTCAAACTCATTTTGCTTGTATCCACCTAAATTGATAAAATAAAGTTGATGGGATTGTGCCTCAACAGCTGTGTTTCTTTCCACTACATTTATATCCTGTGTCCCTACTTTTGTTACTTCTCTCCATGCATCAATATGCAAATCCCCATCGGCCTCTGGCCAAAAATCCAAGACCTGGGGCATTAGGGCTTTCATACTGGTTGCAATACCAAAAAAAACATCATGCTGTTCTGTATGTCTACCTTTTGGTTTGCACCCAACCAAAACCATAAATAATTTTAATGCCATGAGATTTCAAAAAATTAATGACTAAATTTAATACCATGAAATTACTATTGTTACTCCTATTTTTTATACTGACTATTTCTTCATGCAAAACACAGCCAATAGAAAAACCAATGGCTCCCAAGCCTCTTTTAGGTGCGGATTTATCCTACGTAAATGAGGTAGAAGATGAAGGTGGTGTTTACAAAAATAAAGGACAAATAGCAGAGCCCTATCAACTTTTTGCCGATTATGGATGCCAAATTGTTAGACTTCGGTTGTGGCATCAACCGAATTGGAATAAATACAGTGGTTGGGAAGATGTAAAGAGGAGCATTTCTAGGGCAAAGAAAAGTGGAATGAAAGTGTTACTCGACTTTCATTATTCAGACACATGGGCAGATCCGGGACATCAATCCATACCTGAGGCATGGTCTAAAATCACCAGCCAGAATATTCTTGGTGACAGCCTTTTTCAATACACCTATAGCAAGCTTGATGAATTAAATACACTTAATCTGGTTCCGGATATCGTGCAGATTGGAAATGAAATTAATTCTGAAATTTTACAACCCACCGGTACAGTCAAGAACGATATCGATTGGAAAAGAAATGCATTTTTGATTTCAAAAGGAATTGAAGCCGTTAAAACATTTAATAAAAACAAAGAGCGCAAAGTTGAGATCATGCTTCACATCGCTCAGCCAGAAAATGCAGGTCCCTGGTTTAGCAATGCTGAATTAAATGGCTTAACCGATTTTGATTGGATTGGCCTCTCCTATTATCCGCTTTGGTCTAAAGTAAGTATGGAACAATTACCAAGTGCAATAAGTGGACTGGTTAAAACATTCAAGAAAAAATTAATGATTGTAGAAACAGCCTATCCCCATACATTTTTCAATGCAGATCCAGCCAACAACATCTTAGACCAAAAAGCACTGATAACAGGGATTTCTGGCACACCAGATGGACAACTTCAGTACTTGAATAAGCTTGTTGAGCTAACAACCAAAGGCGGTGGAGCTGGCATCATCTATTGGGAACCCGCATGGATCAGCTCAAAGGCAAAAACTCCTTGGGGTGATGGTTCCCATTGGGACAATGCTACGTTTTTTGACGCAACCAAAGGCAATGAAGCTCTACCAGCATTCTCATTTTTTAATACTAATAAATAGATCCGCTGGTTTTTTATTCCCCCTCGAAATTAGCGTATAGGATCAATTTCCAAAACCAATGCAGACTTGGCAGCTATTTGGAATGGCTTATCAATACTCACCAATTCATTTGTAAGTACATTTTTCCCATTCTTATTTCCCAATAAGATTTCTTGAAATCTAACGGGATCAATTGTAACTGCTTTTTCATTTCTATTCAAAACCACCATCACTTTTTCTGTCCCGATGTACCTAAAATAAACATACACATCGTTGAATGGAGCAAAATGAAGCGTTTTCCCAGATGTAATTATCTTATTATTTTTTCTCCATTGAAGCAAACCCTGAGTGTAACGCTGCATTGAAAGTTGATCATTGGACAACCCTTTACCTGTAAATGCATTAGCCACGTCACCTTTCCAACCACCTGGCATATCGGTTCGTATGTATCCATGGTTACCCGGATTTTCAGTATTCTGCAACAGCACTTCTGTGCCGTAATACAATTGAGGAATACCCCTAACTGTTAGCAATAAGGTAATTGCCATTTGTGTGAGTGGTAAATCATTATCCAATTGAGTATAGATTCTATCCATATCATGGTTATCGCCAAAGACAAGTATGCTATTTGGATTTGCATAAACGAAATCATTTGCCAGCGCTTCATAAACAATATTCATGCCCTTTCCCCAAATGGTTCTGTCCTTTTGTTTTAAAGCTTCTACCAATGCAGACTGAAGAGGGAAATCCATGACTGAACCTAAACATGAAGCATTGGTATCGGAATTGAATTTCCCTTTTTGCCAATAAGAGGTTATGAGAGGATTAAGACTCCACTCTTCTCCAACCAGGTTGAAATTGGGATATTCATTCATAATGCGACAAGACCAACTATTCAAAAAAGGCTTAATGCTGTAACCATAAGTATCTAGTCTGATACCACCCAGTTCAAGCGTTTCAATCAACCAGATGTTATTTTGTATCATGTATTCAGATAAAAACGAGTTGGCCCCATTAAGATCTGGCATGGATTCTACAAACCATCCACGCGTCATCAATTCTCTATCGTATTGTGAAGCATTCGGGTCTTGGTTTACTGTTCTTACATGCGATGTGATAATCATTGAATCTGCATAATTAATCCAATCTTTAAATGGAAGATCTTCCATCCACCAATGCTTAGCACCAATATGATTTAAGACAGCATCATAGATAATTTTGATTCCCCTCGCTTTTGCCTTTTGTGAAAGCTCTTTGTATTCTTCTAATGTACCAAAACGCGGATCTACTTTATAATGGTCTGTAATAGAGTAACCGTGATAAGAATAGGCTGCCATGTTGTTCTCCATCAATGGTTGTGGCCAGATGGCAGTATATCCCATTTTACTGAAGTAATCTAAATTGTCGATAAGTCCTCTAATATCGCCTCCATGTCTACCGCCAGGTTCGTTTCTAGCTATTTTTTGTTCGCGCATTCCTTTAACCACATCATTGCTAGGATCACCATTGGCAAAACGATCAGGTGTAATTAAACAAATTACATCTTCACTATTGAAACCCTTGAATTGAAGAGGGTCTTTTTTTCTGGCATGTAAGGTATAAAGGATGGTTTCTGTTACCGCTCCATTTCTAGTAAACTGAATTGCAAATTTACCTGGCTTAGTGCTTGGTGTAATTTCCAATTCTATAAATAGATAATTCT
>JBFYPP010000068.1:0-9291 GCA_041303255.1 Chitinophagia bacterium
GTTGGGGAAAAAGAGGCGAGTAGTTTCAGTTAAAGACTGAACTTTACAAATACAAAATCAACTTTAAATAAGCCGTTAACCCCAATTGCTTCAAACTGCGGTTATAGCTTGTGGTGGGTTTTTAAAAAATAAACGTGATGAAAAACACACACAAAGAAATTGAATTTGGATTCGGAGATATTGAATCCGCTGTTAAAGAATTGAAAAGCCATAAAGGATTGGTTTGTGGCTCATTTAATGGTCAAATGTTATATTCCGACATCGACGATTTAGATTCAGCTTACAAAAAAATTACTGGTAAAACAAAGACTGAATTTGATGCCGATAGAAAGGCAGAAAATGATAAATACAAAGAAGACCAAAGAAAACATAAAGAAGCTATTCCTGAACTAACTAAAGAATGGATTGAGAAAGGAAAAGCAATACTTGATGAAAAATATCTTGAATTATGGGAAAAATGTGTTCCGATTAGATTGGGAGATTTGTATCAAGGAATGGAATTAGGAAATTGTCTTGAAATAGTTGAACAATTAAATAAAGGCGAAGAACTTGAAAAAGTAAAACCACTTATTGAAAATCAAGGTCATTCAGGAATGTCATTTGGACTTGTTTGCTCAATGGTAAATTCATTTTGTGATAGAGGAACAGAATTTACTTCCTACGTTAGATAATGTTCTTATGAAACGAAAATCGAGCCATAAGCTATAACGGTTCTCAGCTATACGCAGGCAGGGATTTTAACCACTGAACTTCCTACGAAGAACTGAACTTCAAATATAGCACTTTTCTGTCCTACGAAGCACGAACTCCCTGCTTGCTTATAGGTGATGTTATAAGCTGGCCTTCTGTCTGTCGAGGTTGTAAAGTCCTTGTCCGCTGTGAGTTTCGGTGTTGTTGTCGAGTTAAGATTGGGTCTGTTTGTGTCGGCTGTGGGTAGCGGTTTTAAAAATTTTAGAAGGGAAGGAAATTTAAAAAAATAATTTTTACTCACTTTATTATTTGACTTTTATTGGTGTTCGTGAATGCTTTGCATTTCTTTGGGTGGTAAAGGTGTAAGCTCTTTTGCGATTTTTGGTCTGTGCGTTGGCTCGTGCGAAACGAAGTTCACGAACACTATAAATAAGCAATAGTGAGTAATTGCAAATGTGCTTACACCTGTGTGAAGGCTATTTTCTTCTGTTCAATTTCTCTTTCGCTGTGTCAACTAAATAATAGACCATCGGCACTAAAAACACTGTCATAATTAAGGATGATAGAAGTCCGCCAATGATTACCCAAGCCAAACCGTTTTTCCATTCTGCTGCTGTCCCTGTTGCCATTGCGATTGGAAGCATACCAACAACCATTGAAAGAGTTGTCATCAGGATTGGTCGCATACGACCTTTTCCTGCAATGATTAAGGCTTCTTTGAAATGTTTGCCTTCTGCCTTTAATTGATTGGTAAAATCCACAATTAGAATAGCGTTTTTTACCACTAAGCCCATTAGCATAATTAAACCCAATAAGGCAAATAAACTCAAATTGCTTAACGACAAATTCAATGCGAAAAATGCCCCAATTGTTGCAACTGGTATAGAAAACAAAACCACAAATGGATAAACAAAACTGTCATACAGTGCTACCATAATCAGGTAAATCAATAAAAACGAAATGAGTAAAACGGAACCTAATGCTCCAAAACTATCATCTTGTCTTTTGATGTCGCTTCCCCAAGTCATTTGTATTCCGTTTGGCAATGGATTTTCTTTGAGATATGCTACTACATCGTCTGCTACAGTTCCTGAAGGTCTGCCTAAAGCATCCGCTGTAAGTGTAACTGCTGGTTGTCGATCTTTTCGCTCCAATAGTGAAGGAGAATTGTCTTGCTCTACGCTTGCAAATTGCGAAACATCAACTGGAATTCCCATTGGGTTAATGATAGAAAGTTGTTGAACATCTTCAAAATTTTGTCGGCTAAATTCATCTAACCAAATTCGCACAGGATATTCTGTTCCGTTTTCAGTTAGAGTTGCATCATCATTTCCAGTAAACGAAGTTCTTAAATTTAATCCTATATAAGCCGTTGTTAAACCTAACCGCTGCATTTTATCTTTGTCTGGAATTATTTTGTATTCGGGACTACCTGCTTCAACGGATAAGCGAACATTATCCGCACCGGGAATTTTTTCTATTACCGTTTTCAATTCATCACCTGTTTTCATTACCAAATCCAAATTGCTACCGCTTAACGTAATTTCGATTGGTGCTGAACGTGGAATTAAACCCAATGCTGCCATTGAATAATTGATACTCGGAAATTTTGACTTTAGTTCTTCCCGAAGATTTTTCATAAATGTCTCGGTAGGTAAATTATTCAATTCCTTTTTGGATTTTAATTGAATAGTAAATTCCGTTTTATTTGCTGAACCTACACCCAAACTCCCAATGCCTGTGCTTGGTCCGCCAATGTTGCTGAACACCGTTGCTACTTCGGGATGTTGAATAATGTATGTTTCAATCATTTGAGCAATTAAATTGTTTTGATGTATAGAGGTGGATTTGTCAAATTCTAATGCCATTCTAAATTTACCTTGGTCGCCTGTTGATATTAATTCTTTACCAATAATTCCTTGTTTCATAATACCTAATGTCATTGCAAAAAGCACAATAACGATACCAGTAAAAGCTAATTTATGGCTCAATACCCATTCTAATCTGCGACCATACCATTCATTAAAGTTTTCTAATTGAATTTCAAACCATAGTAAAAAGCGATTGAAAAAATTGGTAGGTTGTAAGTCTTCTTTTTTGCCAATACGAGAAGCCATCCAAGGCGTTAATGTAAAACCAACCAATAAACTGGTGAGAGTAGAAGTTACTACCACAACCGAAAACTGCTTGAGCATATCAGCAACAAACACTTGTAGAAAAAGAATAGGCAAGAAAACCACAACGTCAACCAAGGTGATGGATAATGCAGCAAAGCCAATTTCCATTCGGCCATCCAATGCAGCAGATCGTTTGTCTTTTCCTTTATCTAAGTGCTTTTGAATGTTTTCTAAAACTACGGTAGCATCATCTACCAAAATACCAATGATTAAAGACATTGCAAGCAAGGTCATTAAATTTAAGGTGTAACCCAAAAGCCACATCACAGCGAATGCAGTAACTAAAGATGTTGGAATAGCTACCAATACGATTAAGGAATTTCTAAAACTTCGTAGAAATAAAAGCATCACTAACGACACCAATAATACCGCTAAGATTAAATCGAAAACAACGGAATTAACGGCTGCAATCGTGTTGTCAGTGCTATCGTCTGCAATAATAAATTTTACACCCGAACTGGCATTTTGTTGTTCGATAGATTGAAATTTCTCCCGAACGGCTTTTGAAACATCTACTGCGTTTGCATCTCCTTGTTTTTTCAGCATTAAACCAATGCCGTTTTTACCGTTGTAGCGACTGATAGAAGTTGTTTCCTTTACGCCATCTATAACATCTGCTATGTCTTTTACATAAACTGGACTTCCTAAAACAGGCATAGCGACTTGGACATTTTTAATATCCTCAATAGATGTGAATTTTCCCGTTAAACGAACTGAATTACTTTCTTTTTCGGTTTGCACCTTTCCAGCAGGTAAGTCTAAGCCAGAACGATTAATTGCTTCAACAACCTGAACCATTGAAATTTTATACAATTTCAGTTTGTCCTGATTTATTTTTACTTGTATTTCTCTTTCCTCTCCACCTAAAACAGTAATCTCTGCTACACCTTTTATTTGTTGAATTTGTGGCAGATAATCATCTTTCATTTTCTGATAAAACTCGGTGGCAGACAAATCACTTGCTGCACTGATAGACATTATCGGCAAATCATTTGGCGAAACTTTACTCATTACAGGACTTAAAATATCTTGTGGTAAATCTTTACGAATGTTGTCAATGTATCGTTGCGCGTCTTGCATTGACTTATCCAAATCTGTCCCATATTTTAGATTGGCTATGATGATAGAAGCATTGGGCAATGATTTTGTAACCAAGTAATCTACACCCTCCAAGTTGGATAAAGCATCTTCTATTTTTCGTGAAACGGATGTTTCTACTTCGTTTGGTTCGGCACCAGGGTAAACAGTCTTAATTACAACTACGGGCTGATTAAAGTCGGGCATTAACTCGTAACTCAAATTTTTATACCCGATAAATCCTAATAAAGTAAACACGCTGAAAAGCACTATTATCAGCGAAGGACGTTTGATTGATATTTCTGTAATATTCATTTTTCGCTGATTTTATTTAACAGTTACATTCGCCTCATCAAAAAGATTGATGAAGCCATTCGTTACAATTAGATCACCTTTATGTAATCCATTTGAAATAATTGCTCTGTTCTGTATCTTTTTTGAAATAGTGATGTTTTGCAAAAGGGCTTTGCCATTTTTTACAACATAAACCTGTGGTTGGTTATCTGTGCCTTGTATGGCAGATGACGGTATGATAATTCCCTTTCCAGACGTTTCGTTTTTGAGTAGAACTTTACCAAACATCCCAGATTTTATTTTCAAGTCCGATGTGTTATTTACCGTAAACTGAATAGGAAAACTACTGCCCATATTAGCTTTACTGCCAATCATAGTAGTTTTTCCAGTCAATAAAATTTCAGAATAAGCATCTGCCGAAAGAGAATAGCTTCGATTTAATTTGAACTGGCTTAAATCTTTTTCGGGAACATTTACGGTGAATTTTAAAGTTGTAATGTCCGTAATTTGGAGTAATGGAACGCCCGGTGCAGCAAAAGCTCCTTCTTCACTTAATTTTGCAGTAACAACTCCGTTAAAAGGTGCTTTGATTGTGGTTTTGTTTATCTGTTCCAAGAAAGTTGCTTTCTGAACTTTTGCAGATTTCAAACCTAATTCTGCTTTTTCTAATTGAACACCTTGAATGGCATCTGCTTTAGCCAAAATGGTATAGCGCTTTACATCTGCTTCCAAACCCTCAATTTGCACTTCAATCGTTTGCAGTTGTAATTTCAACAAGGAATTATCTAGTTGAATTAAAGTTTGACCTTTACGTACAACGCTTCCAACATCAACTAAAATAGTGTTGATTTTTCCTTGTAGTTCGGCACTTATTTTTGTTTCCTTGTTGGGCTCAAATGTGCCTGAATATGAAGACTCAGCATTCACACTTTCAAGTTGCAAAGTATCTGCCTGAACATTTATAGCTTGTTCTTTATCGTACTGATATACTTTACTCTGCGTAATTTCCTTGTTTGTTTTCAACTTAATTACCACAATGGCAATTATCGCCAACGGAATGATGACGTATAGCACTTTTTTTAGGATTGATGATTTTGTATTCATTGTGATAATTATTTGATTATTAAAATATTTCCTGTGAGTTTTTTTAGTTCTAAATCTGCTTTTAGGTAATCAATTACAGCAGATAGATAAGTTTGTTGTGCTTCACGCAAAGCATTGTCTGCAAGCAAAACATCTGTTAAACCTGCCGTTCCTTGTTTCTGTTGAAGAATGGTTTGCTCATAGATTGTTTGTGCCAATGGGATTTGTTCGGTTGTAGTTTCTACCGTTTTTTTAGCGACCTCTCTTTGTAGTTTGGCATTTTCTACTTGCATATTGTTTTGCTCGGTAAGCAATCCAAATTGAAGTTCATTGTTTCGGAGTTCAAGTGTTTTCTGATTTATTTTTCGAAGCGTAACCGTTCCATTAAATAGTGGATAAGACAATTGAATACCTGCAAAACCAATCGGATAAAAATCAAGAAAAGAAGCAGGTTGACCGTTATAACCAAAGCCCGTTGTTCCATACATTCCAACCAGATTTAGCGAAGGCAAAAACCTTGATTTGTTGAGTGTGTTGAGTTCACTTGATAATAAGCGGTTTTGAGTTTTTATTATTCGAATATCTAAGGTTGATGAAGTTGTATATTCATTTGTGTTTTGATATTGAATGTTTGGATCAATTTGCAAATTTTGTTCAATGGAAATACCCATTGCAAATTTCAAAGCATTTAGAACCTGCTCGTATTTGCTTTTGATCGTTTCCTTTTGGGTGGTTAATTGCGATACTTGCAATTTCACCTTGCTAACATCTGTTCCTTTGGCAAGCAATTGTTCATTGAGCAATTGCATATTTTTCAGAAGCCTTTCTGCGTTAATCAGATTACTGTCAATAAATGCCAATTGATGATGCAAGATTTGGGCATTGTAATACAAATTGGAAATTTCAAAATAGATTTGCTCCTCCGTTTTTTGATACTGCAAGTCTGTCAATTCCGAAGCAATTTTAGTAGTTTGTATGGCTCCATAAACTTGTGGATTATACAAAGGCATTGAAAGTTGCAAGTTCGCGTTTACATTGTGCGGAACACCAAATTGTGCAGCTCTGAATTGTCCCTCGGGTGCTGCTGGATTTAAGGCATTTAGAGGCAAAAGTTGGTAGGGCAGGTTTGCAAAATACTTGTAATCCGCATTGACTGTTACTTTTGGGATTAAATTGGCTTTGGCTTCTTTCTCTCTTTGTTCACCAATGGCTATATTATTTCTGCTCATTTGAAGGTTTTTGTTGTGAACCTGTGCGGTGTCAATACATTGTTGCAAAGTCCAAGTTTGTGCTTGTGCAGATTGAAAGCCTCCTATTATCAATAATAGAGCAACATAATGTTTGTGAATATTCGCTAACTTCATTGGTCAAATTTTTTTACTTAATGAGTATTAATTGACTTTCAATTGTTCCTACAACCCAATGTTTTACCATTGGTTCAATGTTTACAAAGTCACCCGATAATAGTGTTTCTTTTATTCCTTTTTCATTTTCAAAAATCACTTCTCCTTCCACGCAAATCAAAAGTGCTGGTGTTTTGGTAATATGCTCTTTTAACTTTTCGCTTTTTAATATTTGAATAGCTGTTGCGTTACCCAGTTCACTTTTGAAAAGAGAAGTTGCTGAAACTGGTTTTTCTTGTGTATGTAATACTTTTATGTTCATTGGAAGTATTGATTAAATGTTGTGAATGAAATTTGAATATTTTCAAAATGCTTTGATGCTTCGGTTTCATCTTTAGCTTCTGAAAATTCTTTTACCAAATCAATGTATGGCAACAGCCACTTGTGCAATTCATCGTGGGCTTTGCCTTTCATTGTGCAATTAGAAGTAAGCAAATCAATGTTTGATTGTAGTTTTTCAGATAATGATTTGTAATCTTTTTGCTCGACCTTAGCATAGGAAACAACATCATTTTCCATATTTCTGATATGAGTTATCATATTGGCATTCACTTGCCATTTTTCACCATTGTTAAGTTCGATGGCTTCACTTTCATCATCGTGATGATGATCATTATGTTGGGCAACTTCTGTTTGATTATTTAATTTCTCGTTTGAGGAATTGCCA
Source organism: Chitinophagia bacterium (assembly GCA_041303255.1). GTDB lineage: Bacteria > Bacteroidota > Bacteroidia > Chitinophagales > Chitinophagaceae > Pollutibacter. The sequence continues at coordinate 7,392 of JBFYPP010000068.1, forward strand.
CAACTGTATAGCAATAAGCTACCTACGGCAAATGTTAAGATTAATTTATTCATTATGATTTTTTATTTAATTGTTTATTGATCGTGAAAAATGCAATGATTGCAAATACAAGCGTTACCGCAATTCTGAAAATCATTGCACCGATGGTTTTTGTTTCATAAATACCGCCCGAATTGGCGTGAATTTTAAGTCCGATAAAAGCTACTATCAGTATGAGTGTTGAAATTCCCAAGAGTATAGTAGTCCAATTTTTGACTTTAACAAAACCATAGGCGGCAAAAAGATAAAGAATACTACTGATGAAATTTGACCAAACGACAAACAGAACATAATTGCCTTCTTTGGCTCTGATGCCAAACAAATCAAATATCACTGATGTGCTTAGGAAAAGAGTAAGCAAGCCAAAGGCTGTTAGAATTACAGCTGATGTATAGAGGACATACTTTTTCATTTGGATTTTATAAGTATTAATAATGCTTGTATCATATTATCTCCGTTTCTGTTTATATCAAATTGGAAATTTGCAACTCTCCATTTAAACATTTGCAGTCTAAAAGTTCCCATCACGATATGCATTAATTCATCAGATGTTATTGTATTTGTAAATATTTTCTTTTGTTGTCCCTCCAAAATAATTGGCATCAGGTGTTTCATTTTTACAGCCATTATTTTCAATATAGTTTCGTTTATGCGTTTGCTTTCTTCCATCAGTCCGTCAGAGAAAACTGCCACTACAAAATGTGGATGCTTTTTAAAAAATGAAAATTGATTTTGAAATAGTGTAAAGAATTTTTCTTCGGGTGATTGTTCGCTTGAAATTGCATTGGTATAGCGTTCATCCATACTTTGAGCAAGATATTCAAGTAAGGCAATAATGATTTCTTCCTTGCTTGTAAAATGCCTGTAAATAGCACTTTCAGAAAATTTCATTTCCTTAGCCAAGTTCTTAATTGTTAGCCCACTTATTCCTGAAGCCGTCAATATTTTTCCAGCCGCTTCAATAATTTCAAGTTGTCTGTCAGAAATTGTTTCTGTTGTCATTTGATATATTTTATTCTGTTATAGATTTCATTTTTAAAAACGCAACTCCTAACCAAATCACGGAAGCTGTCATTGCAATTGCTCCAATTAATACTAGAGCAGGAGGTAAACCAAAATACACCTCTGTTAATATTCCTATTGGCATTAATAAGCCTGTAAGTGCCAACCAAGAAATGGCTTTCACATTTTGGAGTTTGTCTCTAAAATGCAATAGCAAATAGCCAATTAGTATGTTTAGAAAGGCAAACAAGTTCCCGTGAACGTGAGCCAGTCTGCTTTCAAAGTGTTTTCCTATACTGTATGAGTTTACCCATTCTTCCTTTCCCGGAGCGAAGTCACGCAGGTAGATTAATAGAAAGCCGTAAGCCATAAAAAGCCCCATTATAAGGAAGCCTATTGCAATGTTGTTTTTACCGTTCATCTCGAATATATCCTGAAGTAAGTGAATATTCACTCACAAAGATAGTTCTATTTTATTTATACCTGCAAGTTTTTTTGAGAAAACTTTAAAATGTGCCAATGTGGGCAGGCTAAAAATATTTTTTTAAATGTTCGGGGGGAATTTTTAAAATCTTGCGTTGGCTTTAGTGTCGGCAAACTGGTCTGGTCGGTGTCGAGTTAAAGCGAAATTGTCAACCGAGTTTTTGTCTCCCGAGAATTTATTTGGTAGTCAAAAGTCTGGTCGTTTTGTTGTCCGTCTTAGGCTTGCACGGTCGTCTTTTAGGCTTGCTTATAACGTCAGTCTGTGAAAAAACCTCTGTTTTATTTCATCCAAATATAGAAAACTATTTGTATAAAAGCTGGATATTTTGTATTTTTAACCATGCAACACATCACCGGAATTTCCCGTAATCAAATG
>JBFYPP010000069.1:0-9176 GCA_041303255.1 Chitinophagia bacterium
TGGAGCGTTGAAATAATCATCGGGTAAATCCACTGCCGCTTCTCCAAGTATTTGTGCTAGGCCAGGCGGACTCAATCTGGCCTGGGCCAGTTTCATGGCCGCATTGTACACTTCTTTATTTTTCGTAACAAAAGCACCAATTCTTGCGCCACATGCAGAGTAGCGTTTTGAAATTGTATCCATCAAGATGACCTGCTCTTGAATTTTCTGCAAATGCAAAGCGCTGGTATATTCTCCTTCGTAACAAAATTCACGATAGGCTTCGTCAGAAAAAAGAAAGAGTTGCTTACGAAGACAAATGTCTTCTAATTGTTCCATCTCAGATTTGCTGTACAAATAGCCGGTAGGGTTATTGGGGTTGCAAATCAAGATGGCCTTGGTTTTTGGCGTAATGAGTTTTTCAAATTCTGAAATGGGAGGTAATGCAAATCCATTTTCAATATGAGAAGTAACGGGGATGATTTTTATTCCAGCCATCACAGCAAAGCCATTGTAGTTGGCATAAAAAGGTTCAGGAATAATTACTTCGTCACCTGCATCTAGGCAGGCCATCATGCCAAACACGATTGCTTCACTGCCCCCAGCAGTAATGATGATTTGTTCGTGGTTAAGTTCAATGCCATTTTTTTTATAGTATTCCACCAGCTTTTTTCGGTAGGATTCATTGCCGGCACTGTGGCTATACGCCAAGACTTTTACGTCTGCATGTTTTACGGCATCCATGATCAATGTTGGCGTTTCTATATCCGGTTGTCCGATGTTTAAATGATGCACCTTTATGCCTCTCTCTTTTGCTTTTTCAGCAAAAGGGACTAATTTTCGGATAGGTGATGGGGGCATTAATTCCCCTCTTTGTGATGGTTTTAACATGTTACAAAATTAGGCAAATTGGATGCATCAACAACAATCTGTAAATTTGAATAAGAATATGAAACAAGTACAAAAAAACATATTGTCGTTTTTGCTTTTATTTCTCTTTTTTGCAAACGGATCAATGGCACAAAATGCGTCATTAACCAAGCTTGTCTTGAAAGAAGCAAGCTTCGATTTCGGTAAGATTCCTCAAGGAAAACCCGTTTTCCATAATTTTGAAGTTAAAAATGATGGTCCCGTTAATATACAGATAACAGACGTGCAAGCGTCTTGCGGGTGCACTACACCAGAATGGAAAAGGGAAATTATTATTCCGGGTAGCAGTGATGCAATAAAGATAGGATTCAATGCAGCTACTGTCGGTTATTTTGAAAAGACCATCACCCTGTTTTATGGAGAAGCAGAAACCTTGGTAATTACCATCAAGGGGGATGTATGGCAAACACCTGATCAACCTGCACCTTCCAACAAAAGTATTGCCTTACTTAAAAAAGTAAAATTTAATAAATAACACCAATCACAAAAAAATAGAGCCATGAAAAAGATGATGTTCACGTTACTGGTTACTGTATTTGCCCTTTCAGGATTTGCTCAGAAAGCAACCAACAGTGCAGAATCGGTTGTAAAGTTTAAAGAGTTGAAGCACAATTTTGGAAAAATTAAGCAAGGGGTTCCTGTTACCCATGATTTTGAGTTCACAAATATCTCTTCAGCTGCTGTTATTGTAGAAACAGCCACAGCATCTTGTGGATGTACAACACCTACTTGGCCACAGGCTCCTGTGATGAAGTCGAAGACCGACAAAATCAAAGCGGGCTTTAATGCGGCTGCTCCTGGTCCATTTGAAAAAACGGTCTACGTAAAACTCAAGGGTGTTGATGCGCCTATGGAATTGAAGATTGCCGGTGAGGTGCTTTCTGCAGCGGACTACGACAAGTTGAACAAGAAATAGCAAGATAAAGGGATACCGGACAAAGCTCCAAAGAGAACAAGTTTTTAACACTTTGTCCCTTTGGCGTTTTGTCCGGTTTTTTTTTACAAAAAGGGGTTAGTTTTGTTTCATGGAACCCAACTTAGTCACAGATTTACAATCCGCAGAGGCGTTGTCATTTGAGGCTTTCAAAACAGCAGTAGTCAACGATTACAAAATTGCTTTTGAAAGCCGACAAGCCAGTTTGTTGGGCAGAAAAGAGGTGCTTACTGGAAAGGCCAAATTTGGAATTTTTGGCGATGGCAAAGAAGTGCCTCAAGTGGCCATGGCTAAGTTTTTTAAACCAGGTGATTTTTGTGCAGGATATTACCGCGATCAAACATTTGCGTTTGCTACCGGGATTGCCACCATCAATGAATTTTTCTCACAATTATACGCGGATCCCAATCCCGACCATGATCCGCACAGTGCAGGCAGACAAATGAATTCACATTTTTGTTCTCCTTTTTTGAACGAAGAGGGTGGGTTGGCCAATTTAATGGAAAGGAAAAACCTTGCTGCGGCTTTGGCTCCAACAGCTGGGCATATGCCTAAAGCATTTGGACTCGCCTATGCATCAAAAGTATTTAGAAATGCACAGGTGCTTCAAGGAGAGACAACATTTTCTGATGGTGGAAACGAAGTTTGTTTTGCTACCATTGGTGATGCCTCTACAAGCGAAGGACATTTTTGGGAGACCATGAATGCAGCTGCTGTAACGCAAGTGCCTTTGGTGGTGTTCGTTTGGGATGATGGGTATGGCATTTCCGTACCCAAAGAATTACAAACAGTTAAAGCGTCTATATCAGAGGCTTTGTCTGGTTTTGTTAAGAGTAGAACCTCTAATGGTATTTTAATTTATAAAGTCAAGGGCTGGGATTATGCCCAGATGTGTGAAGCTTTTGAGGAAGGTATTTCCATTTCTAGAGATGAGCACATTCCTGTTTTATTTCATGTGGAGGAATTAACTCAGCCACAAGGACATTCAACATCTGGAAGTCACGAGCGTTACAAAACACCAGCGCGTTTGCAATGGGAGAGGGAATGGGATTGTTTACCCAAAATGAGGAGTTGGATTTTAGAAAATGCATTGGCCTCAGAACAGGAAATAGAAAGCGTTGAGGAAACAGCAAGAGCTTTCGTTGCGCAATGCAGACTCAATACCTGGAAGTTGTATGATGGCCCCATTCAAGATCAAAAAGCAAAGGCGCTTCAAATGATAGCACAAGTTGCTATGTTGGATGCAACTGGAAGGGTTGAAAAATTGCAAGAAGAATTGTTGAGCAATACGGTCCCTTTTAGGAGGGATGTGATGCATGCACTAAAAAGGACCATTTTTATCCTGAAGGACAAAGGGCTAACGGACCAGTTGGAAGGTTATTATAAGCAATTGTTGCATGAGAGCAAGGGGTTATACAGTTCTCATTTGCAATACACGGACTACGAAAGTTTAAAAAATCAGTCGCTACCCGTTGGACATATCCAAGTTGATGCTCCCACCCAGAATGGATACGAGATCTTAAATAAATATTTTGACGAATTGTTTGCTTCCAACAACAAAGTGGTTGCATTTGGTGAAGATTTAGGAAAAATTGGAGATGTTAACCAAGGGTTCGCGGGCTTACAACAAAAACATGGGGCAGATCGAATTTTTGATACTGGGATTCGTGAGTTAACGATAATGGGACAAGGAGTGGGTATGGCAATGAGAGGGTTAAGGCCTTTTGCTGAAATACAGTACCTCGATTATTTGTTGTTTGGATTGCAGGTGTTGAGCGACGATGCAGCAACTTTACATTACAGGTCTTCAGGGAGACAAGTTGCACCCATTATTGTGCGTACAAGAGGACATCGTTTAGAGGGTATTTGGCACAGTGGTTCTCCCATGGGTGTGATGATCAATGCACTAAAGGGATTTCATGTATGTGTTCCAAGAAACATGGTACAAGCCATAGGCTTTTACAATACCTTACTAAAGGGTAACGATCCTGGCATTGTAATTGAATGTTTGAACGGGTATCGTTTGAAGGAGAAGATGCCAGATCATTTACTCGCTTACACGCTCCCATTGGGTGTTCCTGAAATTATCAGAGAAGGAACGGATATTACAATCGTGTCTTATGGATCCACGCTTCGTATCGTTGAAGAAGCCGCAGAGTTCCTCTCTCATGGTGGAATTGATTGCGAAGTATTGGATGTGCAAACGCTAATACCATTTGATTTGAATCACAGCATTGTAGCTTCTCTCAAAAAAACAAGTCGCATTTTATTCGTAGATGAAGATGTTCCAGGCGGTGCAACTTCGTTTATGTTTTCGGAGGTAATGGACAAGCAGGGTGGATACCGTTGGTTGGATGCATCGCCAAGAATTTTGTGTTCACAATCTCATAGGCCTGCTTACGGAAGCGATGGAGATTATTTTTCAAAGCCAAATACAGAAGACATCATCAGTCTGGTTGAAAACATGATGGCTGAATAAGTTAGTCCAACAGCTGCCCTTCGTAACGGGGGTGATACAAAATACATGTTGTATTTTTCCCAAACCACCGATACCTATTTCTTCCAATAATTCGATAAACATAATCACGGATGAAATTGGGTACCAATGTAAACACGCGAAGTAGGTGCCAGGGGAAGGGCAATAATTGAATTATTTTTAATGCTGCGGTTGAACGAAAATAAAGTTCCCCCTTCTTGTAAAAAACCACAGTCGCTTCACCTTCAGCAACGGCAGGGATTGCTAACAGTGCGGAAGTGACACCACCTAGTGGCGCAAATTTTAGTTGTTGGTTTTTATCTGCTTTAATAAGAAAAGCAACCGTTCTGCTACAAAGTGAACAATCACCATCGTAAAATACAATATTGTCGTTTGTCAATTTTGCAGGTTGCAAGCAGGGTTATTTGAGGTTATGGAAGACTTTCTGAACATCTTCATCTTGTTCAAGTTTATCAACCAGTTTTAGCACTTCCTGTGCCTGCTCTTCATTAAGCTCTACAGTTGTGGTGGGGATCCATTCCACTTCTGCACTTAGTGTATTGAGGTTTTTTTCTTCAAGGGCTTTTTGCATATTGCCAAAATCTCCAAATGCACAACGCAAGACCAGTACTTCTTCACCTGTTTCGGTAGTGCTTTCACCCAGTTCATCTAGTCCGAAATCAATCAATTCAAGCTCAAGGTCTTCTTGTTTGAGGCCTTCGTTTTTCAATTTGAACACGCCCATTTTTTTAAATTGAAAACTAACGCTTCCGCTGTTTCCCAGTGTGCCATTGCCCTTGTTGAAATGGGATTTTATATTTGCAACTGTCCTTACGTGGTTGTCTGTAGCTGTCTCAACAAGAACAGGAACTCCATACGGGGCATAACCTTCATAAAGGATTTCCTCAAAATTTTCCATTTCCTTGCCCATTGCCCTTTTAACGGCAGCTTCAACCCTGTCTTTGGGCATATTAACACTCTTGGCGTTCTGCATACAACGGCGAAGAGCGGGATTGGTATTGGCGTCTGGACCACCTGTTTTAACTGCAATGGCAATTTCTTTTCCAATTCTGGAGAACTGCTTTGCCATTTTGTCCCAACGTGCGAACATAGTGGATTTCCTTACTTCAAATATCCTTCCCATAAAATCAATTAATGAAAGGCAAAGTTAAGGATTGCTTGTGGATTTCGAAACCTTTGGCATTCGTATGTACTTTTCAATTGAAGTGCTTCCTCTGGAATCTGAAACTATGGTTTGCGTGAAGCTGTCTTCACTGTCTCTGGTTAAGTTGATTCTTATGGGAACACCTCTAACCTCAGGGTAACTGCAAAACACATTGGTTTCGATAATTTCTCCTTTTCCCAATTCAAAATTGCCAAAGCCAAATCCTTTTTTAGGGGCTTTTGTTATAGGGTCAATAAAATACTGGACAAACATAAAATAACCATCCTGGAATATTTTGTATTGGTCTCTTTTGAATCTGGCAGTATCTCCATTGGTTATAGATAGGTATTCGTCTAGTTTCCATACGCCATCAACATCGGTTTCTTTTTTGAAATTGATTTTGTAGTAGTCTTCAACCAACCTATTCGGTATACCCGCAATCATTATTTCTGGAATCACCTGTTTGTAACCAGCTTCATGTGGTTCAATCAATAAATTAAATGAAAGCGAGGAGTCTAGTAGTCCAGTGCTGAAAATATTATTTTCTACAAGTTTCTTCCCATCAAAGGTGTAGAATCCAAATCCAAAGGAGGAGGTTGTATCCTCTCTCAGATTAGAGTATACATAGTAGTCATCTGTATACACTTTGCGTTGTTCTGCTTTGTCAATCACATTATCCACGCCATTTGCTGTGAATACTTGACTTTGCATGGTGTACCAACCTCTTATGCCATTTCCGCTCTCTTTAGAGCCGCCACAACCAAGTAGCATGAAACTAGAGAGGCTTAAAATCGTAAACAGCGTATTGACATTTCTTTTCATGAACTAACGATTAAATTTGAATGAAATTACTGAAAACACATAAAAATGTAATTTCTTGTTTATTCAATTGACTATTTTCTAATTATCGGCTAGAATACTATTAAAAAGACCCCTAAATGGAGCCTTTTTAATAGTATTCTTAGAAAATTATCAATTATTAAGTTTGCTGTTTTTCTTGCTGTATAGGAAGTAGACCACTAGGCCGATTACCATCCAGCCAAAAGCTACTTTTAAAGTTTGTAGATCTAGGCCCACAATCATGGCTGTACAAATCAAGGCACCCAATACACTCACCACTGGAGCTAGAGGAGTCCTAAATGGACGTTCCATATTTGGTTCTTTCACACGCAATATCCAAACACCAATACTGACCAATACGAAAGCGAAAAGGGTACCAAAGCTGGTAAGATCACCCGCAACGTGTCCGGGTACAAATGCAGCAAATGCTCCCACGAATACAAAAAGAATCATATTCGATTTGTAGGGTGTCTTGTATTTGGGGTGAAGTTCGCCAAAAGCTTTTGGTATAAGTCCATCGTTACTCATGGTATAGAAAATTCTACTTTGTCCCATTAACATAACCAGGATAACTGATGAAAAACCAGCAAGAATGGCTACGGTAACTGCAGTAGCCAACCAGCTGTATTCCTTCATGTATGTAGAAATGGTGTAGGCAACAGAAGCCTCACGTCCTTTTTCAGGATCTACAAACTCCTTCCAGTTAGCAACGCCAGTCAAAACGTGTCCAAATAAAATGTATAAAATGGTACAAACCACCAAAGAGCCGAGGATACCAATAGGCATATCGCGTTTTGGGTTTTTTGCTTCCTGTGCAGCTGTTGAAACGGCATCAAATCCAATAAAGGCAAAAAATACAATTGCAGCACCGCCCAATACACCGCCCCAGCCATGTTTGTTCCATCCGCTATAATCGGCAATTACCTTTCCAGCTTGGTCTACAACAGCAGGTTCATTTGCAGGTATAAAATAAGGCTCATAGTTGGCAGGCTCTATAAATTGCCATCCCACTGCAATAAATATCAAAACGACAGCAACTTTTATAAATACGATAACAGCATTTACCATGGCCGATTCTTGTGTTCCCCTAATCAAAAGAAGGCTTAATAGAAGCAAAATAACAAGCGCAGGGGCATTCATAATACCTTGATGCAAAACACCAGCAGAGTCTGTAAAGCTTTCAAAAGGAGAGTGGCACCATTCATAGGGTATACTCCCTCCCAAAAGCTTATTGAGGTATTCACTCCAGGCAATAGAAACTGTAGCCGCACCCAGGGCATATTCCATAATCAATGCCCAACCAATAATCCAGGCAACCATCTCTCCCATGGTAACATAGGAGTATGCATAGGCACTACCCGCAATAGGTATCATGGAAGCAAATTCAGCATAACAGAGTCCAGCAAATGCACATCCAATGGCTGCTACAATAAATGAAAGTGTAACGGCTGGGCCTGCAGCTTGTCCAGCTGCGGCTGCAGTTCTCACAAAAAGCCCTGCGCCAATGATTGCACCAACACCTAAAGCAACAAGATTTCCTGCACCAAGTGTGCGTTTGAGCCCCTTTTCAGAATCTTCAGCATGCAAAAGCATAGCACTCAGGGATTTTTTTCTAAATAAACTCATGGCAGTTATTCGATTAATTAGTAATAGTTGTGACTAAAATAGCCAATTATTTGCTATCCTAAATTTTTATTTTATACGTTCAAATAAAATTTAAAAATCCAATCAAATCGTTTATTTTAGGCACTTAAAGCGAAAAAAAATATCCATGAAAGGTGCTTCTGGAAGACTCACTATTTATATAATTGTTGCAATGTTTCTGGGTATTGGGGTAGGCTATGTAATTCATCTGCAGTCCAGTCCCGAGACAATCAAGTCGTTTTCTACCAATATAAAATTACTCACTACCATTTTCCTTCGTTTGGTTCAAATGGTTATTGCTCCGCTTGTGTTCACCACCTTGGTGGTGGGCATTGCAAAGCTGGGTGATTTGAAGGCCGTTGGCAGGGTTGGAGGCAAGGCCATGCTCTGGTTTATATCTGCTTCATTGGCAAGTCTTTTATTGGGGATGTTGCTGGTGAACTTCTTCAAGCCTGGAGCTGCAATTGAGTTAGGGAATGCAGACCTCGACAGTGCAAAAGATTTGATTGGGAAAACCCAGGAATTCTCTGTGGTCAAGTTCATTGAGCACGTATTCCCCAAGAGTTTGTTTGACGCGATGGCCCACAATGAAATACTTCAGTTGGTTGTATTCAGTATATTTTTTGGTGTTGCCACAGCGGCATTAGGCGATAAAGGCAAGGTAGTGGTAAGGGCATTGGATGCAACAGCGCATATCATTTTAAAAATGGTAGGCTATGTGATGAATTTTGCTCCTTTGGGAGTTTTTGGTGCAATATCAGCAGTGATAGCCACCAAAGGGTTGAAGGTTTTTTCTTTTTATGGGCATTATTTATTTGCCTTTTTGGTGGGCATTGCTTTGTTATGGGTATTGTTGCTTACTGTAGGGTATTTGATTTTGGGTAAGCGCCTTTTTGAATTGCTTAGAGGTATATCTCAGCCGTTGTTAATTGCGTTCAGCACCACCAGTAGCGAAGCCGTTTTTCCAAAGCTCACCAGTGAATTGGAAAAATTTGGTTGTAAAGATAAAATAGTCTCGTTTATTTTGCCTTTGGGTTATAGTTTTAATCTAGATGGCAGTATGATGTACATGACTTTTGCCAGTCTTGCTATTGCACAAGCCTATGGCATACATCTTGATTTAGGAACCCAGCTTACCATGCTTTTGGTTCTGATGTTAACCAGCAAAGGAATTGCGGGTGTTCCGAGGGCATCGCTGGTTGTAGTGA
>JBFYPP010000070.1:0-9106 GCA_041303255.1 Chitinophagia bacterium
TACATATTTAGTGGCCTGGTAGTTGGGATGAACCATGTCTTCAGCATAGAACCGATAATCTCTTAAATCATCAATAATTAATTCATAAGAAGGAAAGTAAAAAATATCTAAGTTGTTAGCAAACTCCCCTACCACATGCAATAAGATTGATTTACTGCGGTTGTTTTCAACAAAGCCATCGCGTAAATGTCTAACGGGACTAACGGTAAAAATGATTTTTATATTGGGATTGATTGATTTTATTTGGAGCATCATTTTTTCAAAGCTATTTTCAATTTCAGAAATCTGTAATAATCGTTTATTGAATTTACTCGTTGGTACTTTATGACAATTTGCTACAGTTAATTTATTTTCGAATTCATAAACAAAAGAGCTTCCAAGGGTTATTACTAACCAATCCGTTTCTTTTAAAAATGAATGTGCGTTCTTGATTGATTGGTTCATTTTTTCTAGCGCCAAGTCTTTATCCGAATGACTTAAGCTAGAATGAAAATCCCAATTGTTCCATAACCCATTTTGGTTAAACAGAGATTCATGATCAATAAACTTGCTTTGAGCATAGGTTTCAATGGCACTGAAAATGCTGATTGGATTAAAAAGAGTACCGTGGGGATTCTGTAAACAGGTAAACTTGTATGATTTAAAAAAAGCGTGGATGTGTTCTGTAAAGCACGAGCCAATCATTAGAACTCGATCTTGTACATTAATTTTTGTTTGAAAAGCAGCAGGATCAAATTCTATTCTAAAATTCATAATCGATAAATAGACTATTTTACCATCCGTTGTTTTGATGCTTCAAAAAGTATAATCCCGGCAGCTACTCCAACGTTAAAAGAATCAAATTTCCCTTTCATTGGGATTGAAAATTTGACATCAGCAGCCTTTGATATGTAATTTTGAATTCCTTTATCCTCGCTACCCATTACTATACAAGAAGGTTGGGTAAAATCAGTATCAAATAAAACGGTAGTGGCACTCATTTCTGAGGTATACACACGAATATCATTGAGATGTAGTGTATCAATGGCTTTTAACAAGCTATTGACCCTGCAAACCATTATTTTTTGGAGTGCGCCAGCGGATGATTTTAATGCTTCATCATTAATTGCCCCAATACCTTTATCAGGAATAATCATCACTTGAGCTCCGCAACACAAGGATGTTCTCGCAATTGCACCAATATTTCTAACATCTGTAATACCATCTAACATTACAAAGAGAGGAATTTCACCAGTTGCAATTACATGATCAATGGTCTCTTGTAGATCGAGGTATTCGATGATGCTGTTAATGCCAATTACGCCTTGGTGATTGGCTCTTGTCATTCCGTGTAATTTTTCTATCGGGACTACATTAATTGGAATTTGTAGTTTTTGAGCAAGTTGCTTTATTTCTTCAATTCCCTCACCACCAGCATTTCTTTGAATGTATACCCGTTCTAACTGCTGACCATCCATCAATGCCTCTAAAACTGGTTGCCTACCTACAATATTTGTTGAACTCTGTTTCATTTATAATCGATTTTCCAAATGCATAATGTATAATTTCAAAAGGGCTGCAACAGACATTGAATCTGTGATTTGGTTATTTAAAACCATTTGGTAAGCTTCCATCCAATTCATTTTCACCACCCGGATATCTTCAGTTTCTTCTAAATCCATCATCCCCTCTTTTAAACCCCTGGCAAGATAAACAATTGCTTTCTCATCAGAAACTGAATTGGACAAATGCATTTCTAAAAGCTGTTCCCAATAATCGGCTTCAAGACCAGTTTCCTCTTTTAGTTCGCGCTTGGCAGATACCAAAGGATCAATAGACAGGTCTCCGCCTCCTTCTGGAATTTCTAAACTCTGCTCATTTAATACAAAACGAAACTGTTGAACCATATAGATATTGCCGAACTCATCTAGTGGCACAATACCGATTGCAATATTTTTGAAGTGCACTTTGCCGTAAATGCCATCATTTCCGGTTGGATTAATGACTTTAAATTCTACTACTTCAATCCACGGATTGTCGTATTTAGTGGTTTTGTCTTTAATCGACCATTTTCCGAGTTGATGATCCATATCGTAAAAATAATTAAACCCTCCTATTGGAGGGTTTAATGAATGAAGTTTGACTATTTTTATTTTAGTTTAAAAGCTGCTTTAACTTTTGAAACATAATCAAGTTTTTCCCAGGTAAACAGTTCTACTTTTATGGTTTTTGTTTTACCATCTGGACTATTGAAAGTTTTGATAACGGTTTCATTTTTTCTACCCATATGTCCATATGCTGCAGTCTCGCTGTACATAGGTGTTCTCAATTTGAGTCTCTGTTCAATAAAATAAGGGCGCATGTCGAATACCGATTCAACAATCTTTCCAATCTGACCATCGGTCATGTTTACAGTTGCAGTTCCATAAGTATTCACATTAATGGATGTTGGTTTAGCAACTCCAATTGCATAAGACACTTGAACAAGAATTTCACTGGCTACACCCGCAGCAACCAAGTTTTTTGCAATGTGACGGGTTGCGTAAGCTGCAGACCTGTCCACTTTGCTAGGATCTTTTCCTGAGAAAGCACCACCACCGTGTGCACCTTTACCACCATAGGTATCAACAATAATTTTTCTTCCAGTTAAACCTGTATCGCCATGTGGACCACCGATAACAAATTTTCCTGTTGGATTGATATGGTATTTAATATCGTTATTAAACAGTTTTTTATACTTCTTGTATTTGGCTTTCACACGTGGAATAAGAATTTCAATAATGTCATTCTTAATTTGAGCCAACATTTTACCCTCTTTATCAAAATCATCGTGCTGAGTGGAAACTACAATGGTATCGATTCTAACAGGTTCGTTTTTATCGTTGTACTCTAAAGTAACCTGAGACTTTGCATCTGGACGTAAATATTTTATTGCTTTATTTTCACGTCTAAGAGCAGCAAGTTCAATTAGCACTTTATGTGCCAAGTCGAGCGCCAACGGCATATAATCTTCAGTCTCGTTAGTAGCATAACCAAACATCATCCCTTGATCACCTGCACCTTGATCTTCTTTCTTCTTACGGTCTACACCTTGGTTAATATCAGAGGATTGCTCATGAATTGCACTCAAAATGCCACAGCTATTTGCTTCAAACATGTACTCACTTTTGGTGTATCCAATTTTCTTGATTACACCCCTGGCGATTTCCTGTACATCTAAATAAGCCTTTGACTTTACTTCACCGGCCAAAACAACTTGACCAGTTGTTACAAGTGTTTCACAAGCCACTTTAGATTGTGGATCAAAAGCCAAAAAATTGTCAATTAAAGCATCTGAAATTTGATCAGCTACTTTATCAGGATGTCCTTCAGATACACTTTCTGATGTAAATAGGTATGGCATGGTTAGTTATTGTTTTTGCAAATATATAAATGAATCTTAGAGTTTGGAGTAAATAACCCTGAATTTCATTTTTTTAGTACTGTGGGTACCACCTCCAAGTACTACATTTCCCCTAGCCAAGTTATTCAAAGCAAAGGTGATGAGTAAGTCTTCATAGCGAAGCGCATATGGAGCAAACAATTTCAACTGAAAATTCGGAGTGTTCCTCGTTATTATTCCTTGTAGATAACGCGTAATATTCATGTTATAACTTGAAACAACGTTATTGTTGAAATCTTTAATATATTTTCTAGTCCCACCAAAGAAAAGGGGTTCAAATTGACCGTCAAGAAACGCATCAGTAAGAAAAGGGAGGAAGGCGTTGTTTATAGAATCTAGAAATTCCATGTAAAGAAATTCGGGAGTATCAAATAACCCGGGTCTTTTCCCAGGGGTATTTACTTCTTCCATAGAAAGTTGGGCTAAATGAACCATTACATTCCCTTTCTTCTTTTTGAACTCATCTAGACCAGGAATTTTCAACAAGGCATAAGTGCCTGGAGCGGATTGTAAATAGACCAAGCTATCTCCTCTAGGCTTGCTTCCGATATGAAGCGAAGCCTCACTTCCATTGTAAATACGCTGAATATTGTTTGCGCCAGCACCAGGATACAAACCATTGAATTTAAAATCTCTGTATGTGGTATCACGAACCCCTGACTTGTCGTATCTGTAATAAATTCTCAGGTGGGTAGAAGTATCACTCATTGCAAAACTCATCAACGCATTTGCACTAGAACCACTGGTTTGAGGTATTAGAGCAAAACCCTTAAAAAATTCGCGAAAAAGAGTGTCATTGAAATAGGGACTACGTGCTGAGGTATCAAAAGCGAGCACTGATCTAGCAAAAGTGTTGTTGAGCCTTATCCTGAGTTGGTTAACCCTGGTTTCCCTAAAAAGGTATAGTGAATCATTCAATTCTTTTGGAGCAAAAGTTTTTGTACCGATCAATTCGCCATACCTCACAGACTTATTTGTGTTGTAGGCAGTAGCTACATTAAGTAGTTCGGTAATACGGTGTACATTAATGGTTTGCAGTGCATTAGTATCACCAAAAGTGTTGGTCCATCTTAAACACAAAACCACAGAGTCAAGGTAAAGACTATCAGCGGTATTTTGAAAAAAGTAGGGAAAACTCGGTGGTTTCAACTCCATAAAAATGGATGCTGTGGTCTTTCCGAACTGAGGGTCATTTGAAATGTGCCCTAAAATGTATTGGCCTGCATTTCCATTCACATCTCTTCCTAATCTAGGAACCAATGAATCAGGAGTTATTTCTGTAGTTGTGATAACTTCGAATGTGGTGTCAAATGTATTGATGTTATCAACTGCAGGAAGTAGCTCAGCACCGATATCTGTGCCTTTGATTTTTGTGCAATTGGCAAGAAATACAACAGAAAAAATGAAAATGGATCCTTTCAACAAGCTTCTATATCTCACGTAGTTAATTTTAACTTGGTCAGTCATTACTTGTTTGCAAGGTCGCTATACAATTGTAAATACTCTGTTAAATCAGAGTCGGCTTGGTAAGGAATTATTTTTTTGCCCTTCACTTTCGAAAAAGACTCCAAAAGTTTTTTATCTACTTTATCATCACCAAAAGATATTGCATCAGCATAACTAGCACCACCACCCAATATGGCCAAATTATTGTTCTCTTTATAGGGATCCAAGTCTTTCTCCTTTATAAAAGAATTAATCATGCTGTTTTTTAAAAACGAAGGCCCTAGTTTTTCTTTAAATGTATTTTGTCCCACAGTAAAAATCACTTTACTGTTGCTAAAAACAGGCTCTTTTTTATAGGCCGTTTTCAAGAACAAGGGTATTAAACCAGACATCCAACCGCTGCAATGGATAATATCTGGGGGCCATCCAAACTTTTTGACCGTCTCAAGTGCTCCTTTACAGAAGAAAATCGACCTTATTCCGTTGTCGTCGTACCATTTCTCATTCTCATCATTAAAAACAAACTTTCGCTTAAACATGTCTTCATTGTCTAAAAAATACACCTGAAGTCTTGCGTTTGGCAGTGAGGCTACCTTAATTTGTAGTGGGTAATCGTCATTGTCGATGGAAATATTAATGCCAGAAAGCCTAACCACCTCGTGAAGGCGATGCCTTCTCTCGTTAATTGTACCAAACCTGGGCATGATGCATCTAACCTCGTAACCAGTATCATTGGCCTTTATGGCTAATTTGTTCACGATTTCAGAAAACTCAGTGAGTTCTAGGTAAGGTGACATTTCATTGGCTATAAAGAGAATTCTTTTCTTAATTACCATATTGAAAGGTTAAAGGGAATGTGAACTATTTGCAAATTTAAGAAAAAAAGCCCAACTCTAAGAGGGAATCATCAGGGCTATTGGTTTATAATACCTAATTTTAGGCTGTTTCAATTGAAAAAATGATCCCGAAAAAAGCTAAACAAGCGGCACAATTTCTCCTGTTTTTCGGTCTGGGCATTTTTCTTCTTTGGTTCACTACCCGTTCTTTAACCAGGGAAGAAATCAATAAAGTCAGTGATCTGGTCTTAAACGCAAACCTGATCTATGTTTTGCCCAGTATAGGTGCACTGATCCTGAGTCATTATATTAGGGCATTAAGATGGAAAATGCTGATGGATCCATTGGGGAAGCCTACCAAAATCAAAAACGTTTTCCTTTCTGTACTGGTGGGTTATTTTTTTAACCTGGTCTTTCCTCGTTTGGGTGAAGTAATGAAATGTAGTCTAATGGGGAAATATGAAAAGATGCCAGTTGATAAACTTATTGGAACAATGGTGGCAGAGCGAATTGTAGATCTGGTTTGTCTGGTACTTGTTATTGTACTAACTGTCTTTTCTCAAATTGAAAAGGTGGGTACCTATGCAAAAGAATTGTTGAATAACCTTTTGGGGAAGGCGAACAATGCACTTGCTCTTGCCTTGCTTCTTGTGGTCTTTTTTTTAATCCTAACAATTTTATACTACAGGTTTAAGCATAGCGAATGGTTCATAAGAATCAAACGTTTTTTCATGGGTCTTAAACAGGGTTTATTTACCATTGCTAGCATTAATAATAAAGGCCTTTTCTTGCTTCATACATTTTTTATTTGGTTTTTGTATTTGCTGAGTATTCGCATAGGACTTTACAGCATGTCTGAAGTTGCCCACCTATCTTGGGTTCCATCGCTAACGATTTTAACTTTTGGGAGTTTTGCGATGATTGCAACCCAAGGTGGTATTGGCGCCTATCAACTGGCTATACAAAAAACGCTTACCCTCTATGGGGTAAATGAGGTCTCTGGTTTGGCCTTTGGGTGGTTGTTGTGGTCTGTCCAAACCATCATGTTGTTGGTTACAGGACCCATTTCCTTGTTTTTACTTTTTTATACCAACCAAAAGAAGAAGTCCAGTTCCAATTTTTCTTAATTTTTTCTGAAAACTTAAACACTGTTCATTTTGATTGAATGAATAAACTAAATTGCCAAAATAAAGCTACATATGAAAACTTCTAAAAACACCCTGGTATTGTTAATCTTGACTGCATGTAGTACTACCCTTTTTGGCCAATCTGCTGTAAATTTTTATGAAAAAGGTTGGCATTTGGAAGATCCCTCTTTGCAGTCAGTCCATGGAATAAAACTGGAAAAGACCTACACAGAACTTCTGAAACAAAAAAATCCCAAAAAGAAAATAATTGTCGCCGTCATAGACTCCGGTATTGATACCGCTCATGAAGACCTAAAACCGGTTCTTTGGAGAAATGAAAAAGAAATTCCGGGTAACGGAATTGACGATGATAAAAATGGCTATACAGACGATATCCATGGATGGAATTTCATTGGGGGTAAAGATGGAAAAAATGTTGGAAAAGACAGTTACGAGGCTGCTAGGGTCTATTATAAATATAAACCTGTATTTGGAGATCAGGCGATAGATGAAGCCAGTTTAACGGCAGAGAAAAAAAGAGCCTACCAAAATTACACGAAAGCAAAGTATCAGTTGGAGTCTCAGGCCAAGGAAGCAGCGATGTATGTATTGATCTTAAAAGATCTTGTAGCCAAGATGCCAGCTGCTGATAGTATTTTGAAAATTGCTATTGGCAAAGCACAATATACTGGGGACAATTTAGCCAATTTTAATAGTGTCGATCCAAACGTTACAAAAGCGAAATCCGTTCTTCTTGGTTTCTTTCAGCAAACGCGTCAAATGGAAAGTACCAACGAAGCACTTATCTCAGAATTGGTTCAATTTTACGAAGGTGAAAAATCCAAAGTAGAGGCCGTAGAAAAAGAGCCCAAGCAATACCGTGCAGAGGTTGTAAAAGACAATTATGACGACCCCAATGATAGGTTTTACGGAAATAATGATGTTATGGGAACAGACGCTTCACATGGCACCCATGTTTCAGGAATCATTGGCGCTTCTAGATCAAATAACTTGGGAATCAAAGGTGTAGCAGATTATGTTTCGATCATGCCTATTCGTGCGGTTCCTGATGGCGATGAGCACGACAAAGACATAGCCAATGCAATTCGTTATGCTGTCGATAATGGTGCTTGGGTAATCAATATGAGTTTTGGTAAAAGCTTTTCCCCTGAAAAAAACTGGGTTGATGAGGCTGTGAAATATGCTGAGTCGAAAGGTGTATTGCTGGTTCATGCTGCCGGAAATGACGCTAAAGATGTTGATACGCAAGATAATTTTCCATCTAGGAATTTCGACAATGATACTTCCAAACCTTTTTCAAACTGGATAACGGTTGGTGCCAGTGGATCTCGTCTAAAAGAATTGGCTGCGCCATTCTCCAACTATGGCAAACGAGAGGTTGATGTTTTTGCTCCTGGAGTAAGAATCTACTCTACAGTTCCGGGTGGAAATACTTATGCAGAAATGGACGGTACCAGCATGGCTTCGCCCGTAGTTGCTGGATTAGCAGCATTAATACTTTCATATTATCCTGAACTGAGTCCACAACAGGTAATTTCAATCATTAAAACATCTAGTCTAAAAATTGCAGAAAAAACCATTTCAAAACCTGGTACAGAAGATGAAGAGGTTAGTTTAATGGAATTATCCTCTACCGGCGGAATAGTAAATGCATACGATGCAATCAAACTAGCATCCATTACAAAAGGCGAAAGAAAAGTGGAACAGACTAAAAAGGTAAAGTAGATAAACCAATTAATTTGAACAATTCAGCCTTACAACACCCCAAATTTTTCAATAGGTATGTTGAAAAAGTACAGCATGGAGATCTTAATGAGTTGATGAAAACTGCTTATCGTGATCTACAATCAGACCTGGAGATACTAAAACAAACTGATTTCAATTATAGTTATCAGGAAGGAAAATGGTCTATAGCCAAGCTCATTCAACACTGTATTGATACTGAACAAATCTTTGGTTATCGTGCGCTGTGTATTGCTAGAAAGGATCCAAACCCTATCATGAGTTTTGATGAAAATCAATATGCGGATGCTTCTGAGACAAAATTTGATAAAGAGGTATTGATCTCCTCTTTAGCTACTGCAAGAAAACAGAACATGTTGCTTTTTCAGGGTTTTAATGTGGACTGGCTTCAAAGACACATTAAAACAGAACATGGTGAACAGCTTAGCCTCATTTCTCTGGCATACATCATTATCGGTCATTGGTTACACCACAAAACCATATTGACAAACCGCTACGGGGTTCATTTCAAT
>JBFYPP010000071.1:0-9063 GCA_041303255.1 Chitinophagia bacterium
TTAGTATGTATTGGGTATAGTGAGGACGAAACTGTGCTTCAGTTCCCTTAAAGACAAATAACATAATTATCAGTAAACCAGACCTCATTTAATTATTTTAGAATAGTTACATAACCCGCAATTGATTTTCTCTCCGAATTGGTATTGATTACATAATAATAAGTACCAGAAGGAAGTGGTTTCCCGTTGTACTTACCATCCCAAGGTTTGCTGTAATTTACTGATCTGTAAACAACCAGTCCTTGAGGCGTGTAAATTTCAACTACACAATCATTATACAAAGAAAGATTTTTAATCTCCCAAAGGTCATTTACACCATCGCCATTGGGCGTGAAAGTATTTGGTAAATCTAACAATTTGAGTGCAAATATTTTTACTTTGTCTGTCCGCTCACAACCACCTATACCAGTCACTTTTAAGGTATAAACCATGTCTTCCAATGGATTCAGTACTACGGGATTCAAAATATCAGTGGCACTAAGATAGGTAGGCGGACTCCATGCATATACCAAATCGGTCCCTTTTGCTGTTGCTAAAATTTGCTTCTGGCCATTGTCTAAAACATTGATATCTGGCCCTGCACTTATCTCTGGAAAAGGATGAATCGTAACTGTTTTTGTTGCCAAATTAGATATACATCCTTTATCTGAAGTAGCGGTCATTTTAACCGTATAAGTACCCGGAGAGCGAAACAAATAATTCGGATCTTTCGAATTAGAAGAAGTGAAAACAAGATCCCAGTTCCATGTGGTAATTATTGAAGCAGTCCCAGATTTGGTATCGGATACTTCGTTAAAATCAATAGGAGTTCCTATACATACAAAATCAAGACTATTAATTGAAGCTTCAGGTTGTGGAAAAATATCCACCAACGGTAGAATTATTTTTGTGAGTGAATCTTTACAACCAGTAGAGGGTATCGTGGTTACTAGTTTTATTTCGTAATCTTTTAAAACAGCAAAATTGTGTACCCCCTTTTCTGAAGTACCGAGATTGTTTCCTCCTGGGTCACCATAATTCCATAAATAGCTCATTGATTTATTGTCTGGAGTGGTTGTCAAATTACTAAATTCAGCCAAACCATCAGGTAGACAAATGCTGTTCGCCAACATAAAGTCGACGAGAGGTAAGGGATTGATCTTGATTGTATTCGTTAATGTATCTCTGCATCCATTTGAGGTAACTACAACATGAGAAACATTGTAATCCCCATAAGCAGAAAAGGTTTTGCTATTGACATTCAAAGGAAAGGATAAACTGGCATCATCACTATATATCCATTCATAATTCACCAAATTACCAACTACTGGATTTGCAGTCGATGTGAAAGTAATTTCATTCTTTTCACAAATCAAAGTAGAAGTAGAATAGCTGGATACAGGAGAAGGCCACACTTTGATAAATTGGGTGAGTGTATCGAAACAACCATTAGCAGCAGTGAAAGTATACTTGATAGGATAATCACCTGCACCAACTAAATACGGACGAAATACGCCGTCTGAAGCAACACCTGGTCCGCTAAACATGCCGTTACCACCAGCAATTCCAGTTACATCTACTTGTGTAGCCAATGAGGATACAGACCGCTGTTCGGTATCCAAACATATTCCAGGAATAGAATTAAAATTTACAACTGGACTTCCTTGAATTGGAATTTGTAATAATTTTTCTGTGAAGCAACTTTCACCTGAGTAGGCTACCATGCGAATATTAAAATTCTTGGATGATGCATTACTGAAGTTTGCGTAAGCATTATTGTAGCGTTCATCAAATTCAGGAACCTCATCGGATAAATCGGCATCAACATCAGGCAGAGGCGGGTTAAGCGCAGGATTCCAATCCCAAAAGACCCTCACCCTTGTTATTCTACCAAATGACAATGCAGCCATTGCTGATTTATTGATTATTTCAATTGGAGTATTGCTACATAAGATTTCATTAACTACATTGAAATCCGCAACCGGGTCAGATCCATTCACTTCAAAAACAGTATCTTTTAATTCATAACAACCATCCTCTGATGTTATACCCAATTTTACTATATACGGACCTGGTGCGGTATAAAAATGTTGAACAGGATTGGAATTGCCCGCAAGAATAGTATTTGGATAAGGGTTGGGGGAACCGGGATTACCAAATTCCCATTCAAATTTTGTCAATCTTCTTCCATCTTCAATATTGACTAAAGTACCATCAAATGAAGAAACATCTTTAACACAAGACTCCGGCAATTCAAAGTCGACCACCGGATTAGGATAAATTTTTATTGGTTTTGAAGCAGAATCTAAACAGCCCGTTGAAGAACTAACCAATAATTTTACAAGAGCATCTTTTACTGCATATGTTTTTGATGGATTTATACTTGTAGTTGATTGTGGATCTTTCACACCATCGTATTCCCACTGCCAACTAGATAAGGTAGAAAAAGTAGAATTGCTCCCAGCTACAGATTGGTCTGTAATGGTAAATGGTTTATCCAAACATCGAATTGGATCTAGTAAGAAAGAAACAGTTGGTTTTTGAGAGACTGATATTGTAGTATCCACTTCACTAGAAATACAACCAATATTGGTAATCAATCTTAACTTTATGTTTTTTATCCCTTCTGTGGAAATCAGACTGTCTTTGGTGTTTGTAAGCGTTTCAGAAAGCTGACCATTTATATTCCACAAATATTTTAATGGTTCTATTTCTTCTTCTAACAAATCTGTAGCACGGATCTCTAATTTGTCATTTACACAACCAGAAGATATAGCACTCAACTTTGAAACAGGAGGATCAAATACCCTCACATCGTAATCTATTTCCTGTTCTCCAGTACAGCCATCATTAGAACCTGAAGGATTTTCTACAATTAAACGAACTGGAAAATCCCCATTAAAGTCAAAAGAATAAATATCAGTCAAGCGATAAACGTAGAGTAATTTTAAAGGATCAATTGGACTTGGTATGATATCATCTGGTACAATTGGATTTCCAACATTGGTAATTGATGCTGGATCAGTAGCATTATTACCGTTTGCATCTTTTAAAAAACCATTGGTATTGTTGAATTTCCAATCAATTCTAATTGGCTGATAAGGCAAAGTAATTGAGAATTTGAACGGTGCTCCCTTGCAGGTAGAAGGAAATGGAACGGTAGCAAATTCATTTTGAACAGATACATACTGGTTAAGGTCATTTACGTTAGTTCCTGCATTATATCCATAGGATTCGAAATTTCCATACCCATAAGCTATTGCATTGAACCCTGAATCCGCTTCTATGGTATGGGCTCCCGCCGTTAAAGGAAGTTGAAAATAAATATAATTGAGATCTGCAGGATGAGGATTTGATAGAGGAAGAATCGGGAAACCATCTACTAAAAATTTTCTTCCAGGTAAAATTGCATCCTTGTGAATGACCAGGTTTAGATAATGATCTCTTATTGCATTGTTACCTGTCGAGTTGATAGTAACCTTATTGATGGTTTGCTCAACTGGACTCAAGTAAATCATCTCTGGGTCTCCAAGTTGTCCAATGATATTGTCATTACAGAAACTTTGTCTTGTGTTACCAGACATTGTTGCACTACTAATATACTGGGAAATCAATATTGGCTCATCAGATACAATTACATCAGGTGTTTTACTTTCATACTCGTAAAAAAAACCTCTTTGAAGCACGGAAATATTTGTGATTGGCGATCCATTTCTTAGTACTACGGTGTTGGGATTTTTAACTGCAATTCTAAATTTATTGTTGGGAAGTCCCACTGTTGGAACAGTTAAATATTTTTTTCCCCATGCATTCGGTGGAAATGATTGCTGCATATAATTATCCGAACTACCCGCATTAGCGGCACAGGTTAGTCCAATTTTTCCAGATCCCGAAAAAACAGCAATTTTTTTACATGGACTAGTAGCAGTAGCAACGGACCGAATTCGAGTGCCCGTCAAATCTTCTCCCGTATAAGGTCCATTTCCAACTCTGTTATTGAGTTGTCCAAAAACAGTATATACTTCACCCCTTTTGAGTGTTTGTCTAATGGTTCTAAGACCTGTACCCTGCAAATTTGCAGAAGGTATAATTTCAATCTCTGTATTGTCTTCAGTTGCTACTACATAGGCATAACAGTAAGAGTAGTTTTGATTAGAAACCTGGGTGAAATTCAAGGAATAATAATCATTGGACAATGTACTTACAGGAAATAGCAAGGTTGCACCTGATACACTTTGATTATAAATATGTGCATAAGCAATAATTGCAGAAGTTGAAGTGATATGAATTCCTTTATTACTTAACCCTTCTGTTACCAATCTTGCATCTTGTGCTCCAGACTTAGGCATGATTTCTGTAGTAGTTACTTGATTGGCGATTACAGTATATGTTCTGGTCCAGTTTAAACCCGGAATTTCAACTGTTACTGTTGCGCTTCTATCAGATGTAAAGTAAAGAACCATATCCTGAGCCCCACCAGTAGTTAATGGTTTACCTGCATTGGGATTAATTTGAAATTGATTGGTTCCTGGGATTGAAATTTGTTCTGATTCATACATTGACACATGACTACCATACCCGACCCAAAATTCTTTGCCTTTGTTTGATAAACTTTGGGCTTGAACAAATGAAATGGAGCTCAGTAAGAAACTAAAAACAAAAAGTAGGTTTTTTAGCATATATGGGTAACCCAATTTAAAAAAAATATACTTAGCTATCTAATTTAGACGATTGTTTTTATAGAAGGTTTAGTATTAAAATCCTGCAATAATGATTTTGTTTGAGGTCCTGCATTAAAAAGCAGGTCTAAGATGGACAAATTGGGTTTGAAGCCAATTTTATCCTCAAAAACCTGAGGATATTTCAAATACCCTGAATCGCTTACTGCAGTATAATTATTGGGGAAATATTGCTCAATTGGGGCATCAGAAGCCAAATTTTCAAACCCCCTATTTTCGGTACTTATTGGAATTTCTAGTTTTAGCTTCTTTAGTACCCACTGGAGACAGATTAAATTCCATTCAAAAAGCGAATTTGGTTTCTTTTCATACAACGCTAATAATTCATCTTTGTAATACATGAAAAAAGGAGAATTACCATATACCGTAGTCAGGGTTCTATAGTGATCTCTACTCCATTCACTTTTATAATCTATTTGAATTTCTTTATAGGGTAGGTTTACCGACCTCCCTCCTACTACAGGAATTGACAACGCTATAACCCCATTTGCACCCGCTATCATTGCTCGATTTCTAAATGTAGACCGCTTAAATAGGGATACATCATCAAAAATAATTGTTGGCTGAGTAATTAATTCAGTAAAAACAGAGATGCAAGGGAAGTAATGTAGCGTAGACATATTTTGAAAATCACTAAGAAAAAACCATCCTATTTGGATGGCTTTTTGCAACATGCCGGAAGCTTGTCATAGGCATCTTTGGCTGCCTTGATTTCTTCTGCGTCATAGCCGGTATTTGCTATTGCAGTCTTGATGTTATCTAGATTTGTTCTATCCGTTAAATAAGTAACGGTTGTCTTTTTTTGTTTTGGATTGACAACCACTTTTGTAACTCCCTCCTCATATTTTAAATAACCCTCAATCTTATTCTTACACATATCACACTGTACAGAAGGAGTATTGATGGTTACAGTAATTGGCTTTTTCTGTTGTGCATTCGCACCCACTGCAAAACCAAGCATCAAAAGCAAGATGAATTTTTTCATGATGAATTAATTTAAATAAAGTTACTCTATCTGCCCCATCCTGCCGGATCCTGGCTCCATTTTAACAAGGTGTTTTGGTCTTCTTGCGCTACCAATCCTTTTTCCACGGCCAATTGAATTAAGGTTGGGTAATTGGTGAGTGAGATGGTCTTTACACCGGCTTCTTTGCAGGCATTTTCAGCAACATCGAAACCATAAGTAAAAATAGAAACCATTCCAACCACTTCTAAACCTGCTGCTCTAACTACATCTACCACTTGCAAGCTACTTTTCCCAGTGGAAATAAGGTCTTCTATGATCACCGTCTTCATCCCTTTTTCATAGGATCCTTCAATCTGGTTACCTAAACCATGCTCTTTGGGTTTTGGACGCACATAGATATAAGGTAATTTTAATTGATCGGCAGACATTGCACCCCAGGCAATACCGGCAGTGGCTACTCCTGCCAACAATTCAGCTTCGGGAAACTGTTCAAAAAGAACATTACACATTTCACTTTTGATGAAATCCCTTACATATGGGTAACCCAATACCTTACGGTTATCGCAGTAAATTGGACTCTTCCATCCGGAAGCCCAGGTAAAAGGTTCTTTGGGGTTCAATTTTACTGCATTAACTTGTAGTAGTTTTTCGGCGACTGTTTTTTCGTTTGTCATGGTACAAAAATGAAACAAGCCAACCAATTTTAGAAATTAAGTTATGTACATCACTATCCACGAACCTTCTGGCACATTAAATCTCAACTCTGAAAACGAATTCAAGGATTATTTAAAAGACAAATTGGTGATTGAGGCAGCAGGTGGATTAATTTTTAATGCGCATCAAGAGTTATTAATGATTTTTAGAAAAGGATTTTGGGATTTACCAAAAGGGAAGGTAGACGAAGGTGAGTCACTTGATGAATGTGCATTGAGAGAAGTTAATGAAGAAACTGGCTTAAGTAACTTGAAACTGGTGAAGTACCTAACCACTACTTATCATACCTATACTTTAAATGGACAGGTCATTTTAAAACCCTCACACTGGTATTTAATGGAGCAATTGGGCACTGAACAACTTGTGCCTCAAACTGAAGAGGACATAACTGCAATAGGATGGTTCAACAAAGAAAAAGCCAATTTATTACTAAATGAAATGTACCCGACCATCAGGATACTTGTTGAGCAATACTTTTAGCAACTAACTCGGGTAAAAACAAAGAAGCATCACCTCCATTTCGAATGATATCCCGCACAATGGTGGATGCTACTGAAGTATATTTGGGCTCACAGGTTAAAAAAACAGTTTCAATGCTGGGATCTAGGGTTCTGTTTGCGTCTGCAATGGTTTTTTCGTATTCAAAGTCGCTTACATAACGAATTCCACGAAGAATATGATGAGCTTCTACTTGTTTACAATATTCAACTGTCAAGCCCTCAAAAACAGCCGCTGAAATTTTTTCTTCACCCTTAAATATTTCCTCAATCCATGTTTTTCTTTGTTCTGCACTGAACATTGGCGCCTTAGATGTATTAATGCCAATTGCAACAATGATTTTATCGAACAAGGGTAATGCTCTTTTGATTACATCTACATGCCCAAGCGTTATCGGATCGAATGTTCCTGGAAAAACACAGATTTTTTGCATGTTGGTTGTTTTAGGTAGAAACTTCCTTTCTACCAGAAAGCAAATATAAGACCGCCATTCTTACCGCAACGCCATTTTCTACTTGATCCAGAATAATGGATTGTCCGCTATCAGCCACATCAGAATCTATCTCCACTCCCCTATTAATTGGTCCGGGATGCATGATTAGAATTTCTTTTTGTAACCCTGCCAGTAATTGTTTTGTGATTCCAAATGCTTGGTTATATTCTCTTAAAGATGAAAACAAAACCTGGTTTTGTCTTTCCAATTGGATTCTTAATACGTTGGCTACATCACACCATTCCAATGCCTCTTTCACGTTATAAGTTACATTTACCGGAAATGAATCGGTGATGTACTTGGGTATCAAGGTAGGCGGACCAGCCAATGTTATTTCAGCTCCCATTTTTGAGAGTAAATAAATATTACTCAATGCTACCCGAGAATGCATGATGTCACCAATAATGGCCACTTTCTTGCCTTTAAGCGACCCCAATTTGTCTGTGATGCTGAGTGCATCCAACAAAGCCTGGGTGGGGTGTTCGTTAATACCGTCGCCAGCATTGATAATAGCAGCCGGAATGTGGTTAGAGAGGAAATGTGGAGCTCCGGTAGCACTGTGTCTCATGACTACCATGTCCACTTTCATGGAAAGTATATTGTTGACCGTATCTAATAGTGTCTCTCCCTTGGAAACTGAAGAACTATTGGCAGAAAAATTAATGATGTCTGCACTCAATCTTTTTTCAGCCAATTCAAAAGAAATTCTTGTGCGGGTGGAGTTTTCGTAGAAAAGATTCACAACCGTGATATCCCTCAATGATGGGACTTTCTTGATTGGTCTTTGGAGAACTTCTTTAAATTGTTTGGCAGTATCTAAAATTAGATGGATATCCTCAGGTAGGAGGTCTCTAATGCCGAGCAAGTGTTTTGAACTAAGTTGCATTAGGAGGCAAAGTTATAGGATTGACTCAAAAGATGCCAATAAATTTTATTTATTAAATACTGTCGTACAAAACCACCTGTTTTTCATCTCCCCAGTACACTTTTACCTTTTGTGTTACAATGGAATCAATTGATTTTCCAACGTAATCAGGTTGGATAGGCAGCTCTCTACTAAATTTTCTATCCACCAAAATACACAATTCTACTTTTTGAGCTCGCCCATGATCCAATAAAGCATCCATTGCAGCCCTGATTGTTCGCCCAGTATACAACACATCATCAATCAAGATGACCTTTTTTTTCTCAATGGAGAAGGGCAATTCAGTTATACTGGGAATATGAATTTGGCCTCTGAAATCATCTCTATAAAAAGTAATATCCAACTTGCCATATTCTACCTTCACTTCTGGATGGATCTCTTTGATATATTGGGTGATAAAATCACTTAACGCAATACCCCGAGGTTGTATCCCGATAATGCAAGTATCCGTAAAAGGATAATGGTTTTCAATAAGTTCATGTGCCAACCTTTTCAAGGTCAACAGCAATTGCTTTTCTTCCATTATGGTATTAATTCCCTTCATGATCGTTAAACTAGTATAAATATAGTGGTTTCAAAAGCGTGAAAACTAATCCTCCTGCAAAAAGGGATATTTATAATCTTTGGGAGCATCAAAAGTCTCCTTCACTGTTCTCACGCTCAACCACCTGTAGAGGTTCAACATGAAACCAGCTTTGTCGTTTGTTCCTGAAGCTCGTCCACCTCCAAAAGGTTGCTGACCAACAAC
>JBFYPP010000072.1:0-8977 GCA_041303255.1 Chitinophagia bacterium
TTTCTATCCACCATTGCCCAAGCAACACAACCAAGTCAACGTGCAGAAAGTATAGGAACATTTAGACTATGGAGAGATCTTGGATATGCTATAGGAGCAGTAATTTCAGGAATTTGTGCAGATTTTTTTGGCATAGACGCTGCAATTGTTTTAATTGGTATCATTACAATTCTATCTGCGTTAATGATTCAGTTAAGGATGCCAAAAGTATAAAATGAAAGAAACAAAGCTCAGTCCTGCTTTATTTTGGATCATCGGATTTCCATTTGCTGCTCTATGGGCTTCGGCATCAGTCGCTTCAAAAATTGGTTTGACAGCAGCACAACCATTTACAATTTCATTTATCCGCTTTACTGCTGCAGGACTTTTAATGCTGATCATTTCGCATGTTTTCATGCAAAAGCAATTGCCTAAAGGAAGACAATGGAAACAACTCGCTATATATGGCTTGCTCAATATTTCTCTTTATTTAGGTTTGTTTATTATTGCCATTGGCGAAGTTTCAGCGGGTCTAGGTAGTTTAGCGGTAGCAATTAATCCTGTTATCATTACTGTAGCTTTAGCCATATGGGATAAACAGAAATTAGCGGTAATTAAGATAGCATCATTGCTTATCGGTATCATTGGTGTCTCAGTTTGCTCCTTTCCATTAATTATTTCGAGTCACGCTTCCGTTAAAGGTTTAATTATTCTTTTTCTTAGTATGTCTGTTTATTCTATTGGTACAATCTATTTTCAAAAAAACAAATGGGATGGACTGCATCTGCTCACCATCAACGGATGGCAAACAATATTTGGTGCAGTGTTTACACTTCCTGCATTATTATTAACATGGGAAAGCAGTAAAAATAATTTCGATATTTCATTTTGGGGAGCAACCTTATGGTTAGTCTTTATGGTTTCTATTGCAGCTGTACAGAGCTGGATTTTTTTATTACGTAACTTTGGTGACTGCAGTTCCTACTGGTTGTTTCTTAGTCCCATTTTTGGCTTCATATTCTCAAATTTTATCATGCATGAGCCAATAAGCAGTCACACTTTCCTGGGTACAGTCCTTGTTTTATCCAGTCTCTACATCAACACAAGAGAAAAACTAAAAACTACTTAAATTCTATATAGATAAAACTTGTTTTTGATATAGAAGTACTCTATAATTGTAAAATCAATTGATCCGCGGCCTCCCCAATCCTCTTCTCTCTAGAAAAACTTCATACCAATTTCTCTCTGACTAACTAAGCACTGGTTTTTGCAAAAACCGGAACAATATCCCTATGCTTAATCATTACTCTAAACGAAAACCCTAACCAACTATGTTTACAAAAAATGTTAAGCAATTGAGCGCAGTGCTATGCAGCGCCATTCTATTGTTCTCTTGTACAAAAGATTTAAATCAGCCACAGGACCTTGAATTTGATCAAAGCAGAATTAGAGGCGCTGTAGGCGGAGCACTTAGCCAGAAAGCAGTTTTAGGCAGAAAAATTTATTTCGACAGCCGTTTTTCAGAACCATCAGGTATGCAGTCGTGCTCTTCTTGCCATCTTCCCCAAATGGGATTTGTAGGAATGGGAGATGTAGCACCTACTCCAACAGCCAGGGGCTTCATTGCAGGTATTGCTGAAGGAGCGGTAGCTGGTGCATACGGAGGAAGAAAACCACCAAGTGCAGCATACGCAACCTATAGTCCTACTTTCAGATTGGATGGAGAAGATTTTGAAGGTGGCTTATTTTGGGATGGAAGAGCAACCGGTTTACGCTTAGGTATTCCTGCAGCTGAACAAGCCTTAGGCCCCTTCATGAATCCAGTTGAGCAAAATCATCCTTCAGAAGAAGCTGTTTTAAATAAAATCAAAAGCGATCCTGAGTACATGAGGATGTGGAAAGCCGTATGGGGAAGTAATCTTACCACCAACACAGCAAATGAAATTGCACAGAACTATGACAGGATCGGTTTAGCAATTGCTGAATTTGAAGCCAGCAGTGAAGTGAATCAATTCTCATCTAAATATGATGCATTTACCAGGAAACAGGTTGATTTGACTCCTTTGGAGAAACAAGGATTGTCTTTGTTCGATGGAAAAGCAAAATGTGACAAGTGCCATGAATCAAAAAGTAAAGGCAATGCGCCTGCCTTGTTCACTGATTTTGGATATGAGAACATTGGATTACCAACCAATACAGATTTCTCGAATCCGATGAATAGAAATACAGCTCCTACTGATTATGGTTTGGGCGGTGTTCTTATCAACAGTCCGAACCAAGCATGGAAAAGTTTAGCAGCTGAAAACATGGGCAAATTCAGAACTCCAACAGTCAGAAATGTTGCAAAAGGTGAATTCAATAAAAGGTTTATGCACAACGGTGTACTTAAATCTTTAGAAGAGGTTGTCCATTTTTACAATACCAGAGACACAGACCCAACATGGAGAGCACCTGAAGTGCTTGCAAATATGGAAACTGGAAATATGGGTGATTTAGGTCTTTCAAAAAAAGAAGAATTAGCTATTGTTGCTTTTTTAAGAACACTGAGTGACGGATGGGTGTCATCCGGATCTAACAAACAAACAAAACTCTGATTTTGAATTTTGAATTTAAAAATGCGTCATACATTATTGTATGGCGCTTTTTTTTGAAAACTACTAAAATAAGTATAGATAAAGATTGCAGTTAATATAATTCAAATCTATATTTGCATCCCAATCGAAGAAAACGAAACTAATTTTTGTTAAAATTCGATTCGGAAAATTCAATCCATCTTACTTTAAAATCCATTGACAACCAGCACGCTGTATTGTTAATGTGCAAATCAAGTCTTGTTCAATTGTAAAATAATTGTAAAAAAAAATGTTAAACATTTCTTGCAATTATTAAAACGGGACCATAGCTTTGCAAATTCATAACGAAACCTAGATTTCGTCATTTATCCAATCCTTCCGATTTACCTCCTCCATCCAATCTCTTACGTTACCGCGGTCATATGACTAATCCAGGTGGATTATGTCATGATATATACACACAAAAAAGTTACTCACTTTTAAAACCCGTAATATGATTACTAAACAAGTAAAACAGTTCATTTTCGCCCTTTTGGGTATCGCCTTTCTCGCATCTTGTCAAAAAGATTTAGATGTACATCATGCAGACATGGACCAGTCAAGAATCAGAGGTATTGGTGCTGGTAAATTAAATGCCAAAGCTGAATTAGGAAGAAAAATCTTTTTTGATGCCAGCTTTTCTGAACCAAGTGGTATGCAATCATGTTCATCTTGTCACTTACCTAGTCAAGGTTTCGTAGGATTCGGTGAAATGCCATCCGGACCAAACTCTCGTGGTTTCAAATCAGGAATGGGTGAAGGTGCAGTATCCGGTGCATTTGGAGGAAGAAAACCACCAAGTGCTGCTTATGCTACCTTTTCACCAGTATTTAGTTATGATAGAAACGAGGATGAATTCATTGGTGGATTATTCTGGGATGGTAGAGCAACAGGTGCTGTAACAGGCATACCTGCAGGTGATCAAGCCCTTGGTCCTTTCCTAAATAAAGTAGAACAAAATCACCATTCAGAATCAGATGTACTTCTAAAATTAATGAACGATAACAAATACGTTCAAATGTGGAACAAGGCTTGGGGTTCTTCACTTAAAATGGATACTCCTGAAGAAATTGCTGCAAATTACAAAAAAGTAGGTCTAGCAATTGCTGAATATGAGGCATCTATAGAAGTGAATCAATTTACATCCAAGTTTGATGCATTTTTAAAAGATCAAACAGAACTTAGTGCGCTAGAAAGAAGAGGTATGGTATTGTTTCAGCAAGTTGAGTGCGACAATTGCCACTCTATGGATCCAGTAGGCGCAACTCCACCATTGTTTACTGATTTCAGCTATGAAAATATCGGACTTCCACAAAATACAGCGTTCTTGAACACCATGCGTAGGGCTCCGGGTGCTAACTTGGATGGTGGATTGGGTTCAATGCTTGCCAACAGTAACAATCCAGCCTGGATGGCCCTTGCTGCAGACAACATGGGTGCATTCAAAACTCCAACGCTAAGAAACGTAGCTAAAGGTGAATCAAACAAGACTTTCATGCACAACGGTGTATTGAAATCATTGAAAGAAGTTGTACACTTCTACAATACGAGAGATGAAAGAGACGAAAATTGGCCAGCACCTGCTTTCCCAGAAACAATGAATACAAAAAGAGTAGGCAGACTAGATCTAACTGATGCAGACGAAGATGCAATAGTTGCTTTCATGAGAACATTGTCTGATGGCTGGAGACCAGGCGTTATTAATAATCAAGGAGTTCTTTAGTAATCAATAGGACACTGAGTAACCCGGCCTGCGGCTTATGCCGCGGGCCTTTTTTTATTTTAGTCGTAAGTGATGAAATAAATTAGTCGCTCAATAAACAATAAAGAAACAAGCACTTTTTTCATTGCTGTTTGATTATAAATCAAGCAGCAATTTATTCGATGGTGTATGATAAAGTAATCGGATAATTTAAAGGTAGTGTTGAACTTTCAACATTAAATACCCTGATTGCCCCATCAACAATAATAGCTGCTTGATAAGAAGCAAGATTTGAAAGTGTAGCCGTAAACCCAATCTTATCGCCTGGCTTTAAAGCCCAATTGCTCTCTGTATTCGACCAACCGCTAATGCTCCAAGAAGCTGTTGCTGTAGGTGAGTTCTTGGAAATAAAAGATACGCTGCCACTGATATTGCTATTGGGTTGTGGTGTTCCTAAAACCTCATATTTAACGGTATATGTTTTTTCTGGAGTAACCGACTCCTCTTTTTTACAAGAAGCTAAAACTGAGATAAACAGCAAGGAGCAGATGATTTTTTTCATTTTTATTTAATTTATTAGAGAGATTTACCAACGAGCTTCCATTTGTATGATCCTCCCTCCAAGACTATACCCCAATAATCAAAAGATCCTGAACTCCTGTCACCTGCTGCATTTAATATTACTGGCCCGGTTATACCAAAATACTTGCTTGATTCAACATTGAATACCTTCTTGGTCAAATCATAGGAGGTATTTGTTACCGGCATGGCGGTAGCAGTTTTAGCAATCACCCATACAGCATCATAGGCCGCCAAGGCATAAGCATCCGCTTCAATTCCTGTCGCGCTCTTAATAGCAGCAGAAATAGTTGCTAAATCAGGATGTGGTATTGTTGGTAGTCCAAAATTTGGAGCAATGAACTTTGTAGTTACTGCAAATGCAGCTGCTTGAGCATCTCCAGTTAACGCTGCACTCAACACCACGCCATCACCACCATACCATTGTACAGAAGAGAAGATAGGATCAGTAGAAGCCTCATTGAATAAGGAAACACATTCATCAAAAGAAGCCAAATACACTGCTACTTTTTCAGCACCTTGTGCAGCGATGTAAGTTTGAAGCTTTGATTTTAGCGTTGCAAGCAGCGTACCGTATTTTGCCAACGTAGTTGAATAAGGAGCAATTGCATCAACCTGACCACCTAAAGCAGCAAAGGAATTACCTACACTTGTCTGTAAGCCTTTGTTTCCAGCATCATCTCTTAATAAAGTGATTACAACACGCTTTCCCTCTGCAAACATGGTTCTGGCTATAGCGGGACCTTCAACAACGTCGCCCGGACAAAACCTGAAAATGCCATCACCTGAGATGGCTAAACTACTGGCCGTGCTACCCTGACTAACCACTAATATATTTTTCTCATCTGCGAGTGGTTTTACGGCTGCTAATTCTGCGCTGGATTGGGGTCCAATTACATATTTTGTTCTTGTACGCACTACATCAGCCATTGCAAGTTTCGCAAGTGCAGTATCTAATTTTGTATCAAAAACCATCCCAGTAAACCTGATGTTGGTCCCTTTTTGTTCCATATAAGCATTAACATCATCAATTGCCAATCCTATCGCTTTCTGAGAAGTAATACCCAATGATGACCAATTTCCAGTCAGCGAAAGTAAAGCACCAATTTCTACTTCTGTAAATGTTGTGTCAATCGTCTTTTTACAACCACTGATAGTAATCAAAACCACCAAACAACAAGCCAATACTATTTTCCGCATAATTTGATTTTCAATTGCAATTTAATATCAATGTTGCATCTATAGGTTAATAATTGAATTAAGATTTTAACAACATCACCAAAGAACCTAGAATTGTTAAGATAATTACCAACTTTCTAAAATGTTCGTCTTTAATCTTATCTACAACTTTAACCCCAGCCCAAAATCCCAATAACAATATTGGAAGCAAATACAGATCAATTTGTAACGTATCGCCATTGATGTTCTTCCAATAAAAAACTTGAAACGGAAATTTAAACCAGTTCATGAATAAAAAGACCCATGCACCTGTTCCAATAAATACATTCTTATTTACCCGCATGGCCAAGAAATAAAGATTAGCAAATGCCCCTGCCAAATTACCGATCATGGTGGTAAATCCTGCCGCCAAACCATTTCCTATTGCAAAAGCGGGATGATTGGGCACTTCTTTATCCTTTCTTAATTCCATGATCAACACAATTACAATCGTCACCAATACGATACCCGACATGATTTTCCGAAACAACAACTCATGCATATCCTTACCCAAGAACACGCCTAACAAAACTCCTATAATCATCCAAGGTGCTAGTTTCCAAAAAAGGGCCCAATCAGCAAACCTTCTGTAATAAGCCACTGCAGCAATATCGGCACACAACAACAACGGTAATACTATACCTGTCGATGTCTTACTGCCAAAGACAATTGCCATGATAGTAACATTCAGCATATCAATGCCTTTCAAACCTCCTTTTCCCATCCCAATGAGAAAAGTTGCAACAATTACCAAAATCCAATCGGTACTACTCAATACTGTTTGCATTTGTTTTTATTGACTGCTATTGGTTGAATATAACATCTGTTTGAAAAATAAAAAATGCTGATGAAATGAATTCCATCAGCATTAATAAATTAGTTAGTGATTACTTTTTGATTGGGGTACAATGCTCTGCTAAAATTTTTACTTTCCCCTTATGCTTAACGATAGTCACGCTACAACGCTGCCTATCATTAAACTGCTCACCATGATAATACCCCTCACCTTTCCAAATGGTATTCACCACTGCAGCATTGCCATCAAGTTGAACAATGAAATTCTCACGTTCCATGTTTTGTAATGTGTACACATCAGATCCAGCTGTAGCCACTAGTTTTTCACGGTTGAAGGTATAACCCGATTGCGTGAAGTAGACATAGTGTTCAGATAAAACAGAATCTACAATGGCCTTATTTTTATTTTTCCAGCCCTCATCAAATTTATTGATCACAGCCAATACTTCTTCTTCAGTAAGTACTTCTTCAATATTATTTTTATTGCTGACTGTCCCTAGACACCCAACAAAAAAGAAGACAGAAAAAATGAAAAATAAAATTCGCATCGTTGAGTTGTTTATTTAACCCTTACTGCAACTACATCAAACATATCCATCAAGGTACCAGCAGCATTGTCATCATCTTTCTTGGTTAATGTAATGGTGATGTCGTATCCCATTACAGAAAAAGACATTTTCAAAGCAGCACCATCAACTTCAACACCGGTCATAGGCTTTTCTTCCTTAGACTCTGGATCAACGTAACTGCCTTTTAACTTACCTTCTTTTGATTCAAACCTTACAGGAATTGTTACATCTCCGTTTGGTGTTCCTTTGGCAGTTGCATTCCATTTGCCTAAAAAATAAGTCTCTACAGCACCCAAAGCACCTGTTGATGAAGCACCATTTACACGAACTGCTTCTACATCAAACATACCCATCAATGATCCAGTAGCGGTATTGTCGTCTTTCTTTGCCAATGTAACCGTAACATCATACCCAGAAATGTTGAACCCAAAGTTCAATTTATCGCCATCAAGATAAGCCGTGTCCATGGCTTTTTCTTCCTTGGATTCTGGATCTGTGTAAAACCCTTTCAATGAAACACCACTTTTTTCAAAACGACCAGGAAGGGTTACATCTCCGTTGGGAGTTCCTTTCACTGTCACATTCCATTTTCCAAGAAAATAAGTTTCAGACGCATTTTGTGCATGAACATTTGTGCCAAGCAATGAGAAAAAAGCGACAAATAATAAAGCGTAAATCGTTTTCATATTTAATTTTTAATGCCTAAAAGTACTATTTTTTTTGAAGTTAGTCGCTCTACTTATCCACTCGTTTTACCAAAGCATCATACAAAACCTCTACTGGATGAACCGCCTTTATGCCAGTTCCATCCTTAATTTGATGCCTGCAGCTTGTTCCGGGTGCGGCTACTGTGCATGTGGCTGCATTTTTCCTGACTGAAGGGAATAAGACCAATTCTCCAATTTGCATGGAAATTTCATAATGCTCTTTTTCATAGCCAAATGAACCTGCCATTCCGCAACAACCTGAAGGAATGGTCTCTACTACATGGTGTTCAGGAAAAGAAAGTATTTTAATGGTGTCCGCTAAAGAGCCAACAGCTTTTTGCTGACAATGTCCGTGCAAAACCAAGTTCCTTTTTTCAGTGCTAAACGATTCTCTTTTTATACATCCAGCCTCGATTTCTCTGGCAATAAACTCATCAATATAATAAGTGTGCCCAGATAAATGTTTCGCGTCATTCAATTGATTGTCATCCGCCAAATCTGGATACTCATCTCGGAAAGTGAGAATAGCAGAGGGCTCAACCCCTATCAACGGAGTATCGGCAGATACCAACTTGCTGAGCAGTTGGATATTTTTATTCGCGATCACTTTCGCT
Source organism: Chitinophagia bacterium (assembly GCA_041303255.1). GTDB lineage: Bacteria > Bacteroidota > Bacteroidia > Chitinophagales > Chitinophagaceae > Pollutibacter. The sequence continues at coordinate 8,776 of JBFYPP010000072.1, forward strand.
TTTCTAACAAGCCCCTTCGACAACCAGGTCCTTCCACTCTCCTCATGTGAAGGAATAACCACCTCATAGCCCAAGGTATTTAAAAGCTGAATGGCTTTTATACCAATAGGTGCATCGTTGTAATTGGTAAACTCATCACAAAACAAATAGACTTTCTTGAAATAAGATTGGCTGCTTGGGTTTGCATGTTTGGTATACCAAT
>JBFYPP010000073.1:0-8840 GCA_041303255.1 Chitinophagia bacterium
TTGGGCGCAGAAGAATGGGGCGTTGCTACTGCAGCATTGGTTGTTGAAGGGTGCATTATGATGAGAAAATGCCATCTTAATACTTGTCCAGTTGGTGTTGCTACACAAGATCCTGAACTTAGAAAAAGATTCAATGGAGCTGCAGAGTATGTTGTAAACTTCATCAAGTTCTTAACTTCCGAATTACGTGAAATAATGGCCGAGCTTGGTTACAAAAGTATTGAAGAGATGGTAGGCCAAGTTGATGCTTTAAAAATGAGAGAGGACATACAACATTGGAAATACAGTAAATTAGACCTCTCCCCTGTTCTGTACAAAGAACCTACAGATAAGTATACCGGTATCTATAAACAAGAGGAACAAGACCACGGAATAGCTGATGTGTTGGATTGGAAATTGATGGAGGATGCAGCTAATGCCTTAACAAAAAAGGAAAAGGTGTTGCTTCATTATCCCATAAAAAATACAGATAGAACTACTGGTACTATGCTCAGCAATGAGATCACAAAAATTTATGGTGCAGAGGGATTGCCTGCAGATACCATTCATCTCAAATTTATGGGCACAGCAGGTCAAAGTTTTGGTGCATTTAACACTAGAGGTGTTAAGCTTGAACTTGAGGGTGATGCAAATGATTATTTTGGAAAAGGATTAAGTGGCGCAACCATGGTTGTTTACCCGCACAAAGATTCCAGCTTTATTCCAGAAGAAAATATTGTTATTGGCAATGTGGCATTTTATGGCGCAACCTCAGGAAAAGCTTTCATCAGGGGAAAAGCGGGCGAAAGATTTGCAGTAAGGAATTCCGGTGCAACAGCAGTTGTAGAAGGCGTGGGAGATCATGGTTGTGAATACATGACAGGAGGAACAGTTGTTATTTTAGGAGAAACGGGAAGAAATTTTGCAGCAGGCATGAGTGGTGGTATTGCGTATGTGTATGATAGTCGTGATAACTTTCATGAAAAATGCAATCACGAGATGGTAGATTTAGATTCACTAGACCAACAAGACCATCAATTGTTACAAGCATTGTTAGAAGAACACGTACAATCAACAAACAGTGCAGTTGCAAAGTATTTATTGAGCGATCTTGAAATTCAAATAGAACGTTTCATCAAAGTATTTCCAAGAGATTATAAACTTGCATTGTCAAAACAAAAAGTAGGTATTGCACTGAACATTAAATAATATAAGCAATGGGTAAACCCACAGGATTTATAGAATACGACAGAGTCAGTCCCACTAAAACTGACAAAAAAGAAAGAATAAAAAACTTCAACGAATTTGTACAACCATTTGATGAAGATGTTTTGAACAAACAAGCAGCTAGATGTATGAATTGTGGGGTTCCTTTCTGCCACCATGGTTGTCCACTTGGCAATGTCATTCCTGAATTTAACGACGCTGTTTATAAACAAGAGTGGAAAGAAGCTTATGATATTTTAACTTCAACAAATAACTTCCCTGAATTCACCGGCAGAATTTGTCCAGCACCCTGTGAAAGTGCATGTGTGTTGGGCATCAATCAACCCCCAGTAAACATAGAGGAAATTGAAAAACACATCATTGAAATCGCTTTCGAAAAAGGGTATGTCCAACCTAAAACACCTGTTATTAGGACAGGCAAAAAAATTGCAGTAGTTGGAAGCGGTCCAGCTGGCCTGGCTGCAGCCGCTCAACTAAATCAAGCGGGACATACCCTAACTGTCTTTGAGCGTGATGAACATCCAGGAGGATTATTGAGGTATGGAATTCCAGACTTCAAATTAGAAAAAAAAGTAATTGAACGACGCATTGATGTAATGGAAAAAGAAGGGATTACTTTCAAATGTAACGCGAATGTGGGAGTAAATGTGAACCTGAATGACCTATTAAGAGAATATAGTGCAATAGTATTGGCTGGCGGATCCACAGTACCAAGAGACCTTACCATTCCAGGCAGAGATCTAAAAGGTATACATTATGCCATGCCCTTTTTAAAACAACAAAATAAACTGGTTTCTGGTGCTGACCCACTAGATAAAAAAGAAATTGAAAGTAATATTTCAACCCAATTAATATCTGCAGAAGGAAAAAATGTAATTGTAATTGGAGGAGGTGATACTGGCAGCGATTGTGTTGGTACTTCAAATAGACAGGGTGCAAAACAGGTAACTCAGTTTGAACTGATGCCTAAACCACCAGATACCAGAAACCAATTCATGCCCTGGCCCACCTACCCTATGGTGCTTAAAACTACTACTTCACATGAAGAGGGTTGCGATCGATCTTGGGCAGTTGCCACGAAAGAATTCATTGGTGACGAAGATGGAAATTTGGTTGCATTAAAAACAGTAGAACTTGAATGGAAATCAGATGACGGTAAACCCAGCAAATTCATTGAAAAAGGAGGATCGGAAAAAACAATAGCCTGTGATCTCGTTTTGCTGGCAATGGGGTTTATATCCCCACAAAAAGAAGGAATGCTTGATCAATTGGATGTTGAATTGGATGAAAGGGGAAATGTAAAAGCTTCTGAAAAAGATTACAAAACGAATATTTCTAAAATTTTTACCTGCGGTGACATGAGAAGGGGTCAATCTCTAGTAGTTTGGGCAATAAGTGAAGGAAGGGAATGCGCCAGAAAAGTGGATGAATTTCTAATGGGAGAATCATTTTTAGAATCAAAAGATAAAAGTCAGTTTTTTAGTTAATCAACTATCTCTTTTTAAATGGGACTGGCATCACCAGTCCCATTTTTTTCAACTAAATACATATACATTATATTTATATGTATAATATTTACACAAATATTTTTCCACACTAATTTTTTTAAATAATGCTCAATAAATTGATTTACAAATTATTATGTCATTTTTTATAACATATTATATTTATTAATATGTATAGTATTTATGGGTTTTAGGTTACAATTTATTATTTTCGGCATAGATAGATTAAAAACCAAAACAACCTTCATGAAGTCGAAAATTCTAAGAGACAAACTGCCTTTTATCATTTTAGCGCTATTATCTATTGTTGCGATTTTTACTCCAGTTCTACCCAATTTTGAGGATAAAGCTGGTGTTTACAATGGGGCCGATGTTACATGGGTACTCATTTCCACTGCCCTTGTATTTCTAATGACTCCCGGATTGGCTTTTTTTTATGGTGGGATGGTTCACAGAAAGAATGTGATATCCACCATGATAAAAAGTACAGTTGCTGCTGGGGTGGTTAGCGTACTTTGGATCACCTTTGGTTACAGCCTGTGTTTTGGTGAATCTATTGGTGGTTTTGTAGGAAACCCCTTAACGCATCTTTTTTTTAAAGACGTTAATAATTCAGAGCCATGGGGACTGGCTCCAACGATTCCAAAAACATTGTTCTCCTTATTTCAGTTGATGTTTGCAATTATCACTCCAGGTTTGGTGGTAGGTGCATTAGCTGAGCGGGTAAAGTTCACCTCTTATATCCTTTTCATCATTCTATTTAGCATTTTGGTATATGCCCCATTGGCACACTGGAGCTGGCATCCTGATGGGTTTCTGTTCAAGATGGGAGCTTTAGACTTTGCAGGTGGCACAGTTGTGCATATTTCTGCAGGTTGTGCTGCCTTGGCTGGTGTGCTTGTACTCAAGCGCAGAAAAGCACATATTGATGGTGCAGAAATTCCTCCGGCCAATGTACCCTATGTTTTAATTGGGACTGGTCTTTTATGGTTTGGTTGGTTTGGATTTAATGCTGGATCAGCCTTAGGTGCAAATGGCTTGGCAGTTTCCGCTTTTGCTACAACAAACACAGCTGCTGGTGCTGCTGGACTTTCCTGGATGTTCTTTGACGTAATGAAAGGGAAAAAGCCCTCTGTACTTGGGTTTTGTATAGGAGCCGTGGTTGGACTTGTAGCCATTACCCCTGGAGCAGGCTTTGTTGGTATTCCACAAAGCATCTTCATTGGCGTTGTTGCTGCAATCATTTCGAACATTGCTGTTTATTACAAGCAAAAATCAACCTTGGATGACACCCTGGATGTATTTCCTTGTCATGGTTTAGGAGGTATTGTAGGCATGATTCTTACAGGTGTTTTTGCAACGAAAGCAGTCAACAGCGCAGGAAACGATGGTCTATTTTATGGTAATCCAGAGTTCTTTTTCATCCAACTCAAAGCGATGGCTATTGCTGTAGCCTATTCATTTATCGTGTCTTTCCTCATTTTCAAATTCATCAATTTAATTCAGCCACTTCGCGTTAGTGAGGAAGAAGAAGAGTTGGGATTAGATGCTACACAACATGATGAAAAATATGGAAGGAACCCTCAGAAAGCTTAGAGAGAAAAAATAACAAGGGTACAGCGCGGGGCGGTGTTGGACTAGAACATTCGCCTTTGCCATACCCTCTTTTAAAACTAAAAACCAAAACAATGTTACGAAAACTTTCGCTATTTGTCTGCCTATTGACAGCATCCCTAGCAACCATCGCACAGGAAGATTCCACCAAGAAACAGAACCTGACTTTCACAGCTTTTGTAGATGGCTATTTTCGATCCGACTTTAATCAAAACTTATCAAACAACAGAACAAGTTTCACAAACAGCAACAACAAGCTGGCATTGGGTATGGTTTCGGCAAAACTAGATTACACCATCAAGAAGTTTTCGTTTACAGCAGATCTTGGTGCAGGAAAGAGAGCTGAAGAGTTTGCTTATAACGACAAAGGTGTTTTCTCTTACGTAAAACAATTGTACGCTTCGTATACACCAACTGACTGGCTAAAACTGACCGCAGGAACTTGGGCTACTCATGTTGGCTATGAACTGGTAGACCCCTATGGCAACAGAAACTACAGCATGTCATACATGTTCTCATACGGACCATTTCTACATACTGGTGTAAAGGCAGACCTTCTCTTTGGAACAACTGGGTTAATGGTAGGTGTTTCTAACCCTACAGATTATAGAAAAGCCCCCTCACCCAATAAAAAATATGTTTTGCTTCAACTGAGCCAGTTGATCACGGAGGATATAAAAATTTACTTGAATTATGTTGGAGGACAAAGACCTTCAGATGCTGCTAAAACCAGACAAATTGATTTAGTGGTTACCGCGAAAGTGAGTGATGAATTTGGCATTGGATTCAACGGAACAATAAATAGCATAAAGCCACAAGTAAACAATGTTTATTCAGAGGCCTCTTCATGGTCTGGTGCAGCGGCTTATATCAATTATGATCCAGTTGAAAAGCTAGGAATCACGCTGAGGTCTGAAATCTTCAACGACAAAAATCAATTGGCAGCGTTGTCTTCAGCTATTACCGGTGCAAGTATTTTTGCCAATACACTTTCAGCAAATGTGAAACTCGGAAAATTTACCCTTGTCCCTGAACTCAGACATGAAACAGCGGGGGAAAACATTTTCTTTTCGAAGAATGGAAATTCAAAAAGCTCTGATCTAAGCTTTCTAATAGGAGCTTACTTCAAGTTATAAGCAATAGTTTTGGGTCAAATAAAACCGAGGCGGCTTTTTAGTCGCCTCTCTTTTTTACTTCTTCCTAAAAAATATCCTAACGGGAACTCCTTTGAAATTAAATCTCTCACGCAACTTGTTTTCCAAATAGTTCCTGTAAGGTGTTTTGATATCATCTGGGTAATTAGCAAAGAAAGCAAAGCTAGGTACTGCTGTAGGTAACTGCGTTACAAATTTAATCTTGACAGAATTTCCCCTAACTACAGGTGGTGTGTACGCCTCAATCACAGGCAACATTTCATCATTTAGTTTAGACGTAGGGATTCTTCTTTTTCTACTCTCGCAAACATCCAAAGCAGTCTCAATTACTTTAAAGACCCTTGTTTTTTCTTTTGCTGAAATAAATATGATAGGAATATCTGTAAATGGAGCTAGGCGTTCTTTTAATTGTTTTTCATAATCTTTGGCGGTGTTGGTTACCTTTTCTACCAGATCCCATTTGTTTACGATAAAAACAATTCCCTTACCTTTCTTTACGGCCAAAGAAAAAATATTCAAATCTTGTTGTGCAATGCCATTCTCTGCATCAATCATCATCAAACAAACATCTGCTTCATCAACCGCTTTGATTGCGCGGATTACAGAATAAAACTCTATGTCTTCATGCACCTTGTTCTTTCGTCTTATTCCGGCAGTATCGATCAGGATGAAATCTTTTTGAAAAAGATTATAGTGCGTATGAATCGTATCTCTGGTTGTTCCAGCAATTTCACTAACGATAGTCCTCTCCTCACCTACCATCGCATTTAGCAGTGACGATTTCCCAACATTTGGCTGACCAATAATTGCAATTCTGGGAAGTTCTGCATTAAACTCTTCTGCCTCAACGGTGATCAACTTTGCAACATCATCTAATACTTCTCCGGTTCCGCTTCCAGACATGGAAGAAATAAAAAATATATGTTCAAGTCCCAATGAATAAAATTCACTGGCTTCCATCAAGCGAGCATTGTTGTCTACTTTGTTCACTACCAGAAGCACCGGTTTTTTAGCAGGACGGAGTATATCTGCCATAGATTCATCAAGTGTTGTAATACCTGTACTGGCATCCACCATAAAAAGTATTGCATCGGCTTCTTCTACTGCTATCATCACCTGCGCTCTAATTTCTTTTTCAAAAACATCGTCGCCACCAGCCACAAATCCACCTGTATCAATTACATTAAATGATTTTCCATTCCATTCTGATATACCATATTGCCTGTCTCTTGTTACGCCAGGCGTATCTTCAACAATGGCTTTTCTTTGTTCTAAAAGTCTGTTGAACAAAGTACTTTTACCCACATTGGGCCTTCCCACAATAGCTAATGTAAATCCTGGCATATGTAAAATTAAAAAATTGAAAAATTAGTTATCTATTAACTGTGTTAGCTTGATTCCAATGCTCAATAAGCGCAATCAGGTCTTCTTCCTTTCGAATATTGATTTTATTCTTCTTTACCCAATCAGCCAACCCAGCTGAATCAGGCAACAAACTGAGTAATGCATTTACAGATAGTTTATTAATAAATTCTGCATCCGCACCTAACTTCAAAAAATAATTATTAGTTGATGCAAAATAGTAACGCTTTAAAGTACCAAACATGGAATCTGCAGAAGCAACATATCTTTTGGTATGCTTATACAATACTGCTTCCCCAAAAGTTAACTGCTGTACATAGTCCGTTAAGGGTTTCAAATTGTATTGCAAACCTGGAACCTGTCTTATAAATAGGGCAACTGTATCATTTTTATCTTCATGAGACAATACAACTTTGTGGGCAACTGCAATTGGTGCGATGTATTCCATTTCTTTTTCACCAATAAAATGGATCTCTTGACTAGCAAGGTTCATTTTGGCTTTTTGCTTTCCAGAAAGGTTTCCTTTTGTATCGTAAAAACTGGCCCACAAGAATTCATCCTTAAAAAACGGACTCCCTTTAACTGAAGAATAAGGCAACCTGAACTTACTTGTATTTTGTACACCTTCAAAATTCACTTCATGAACGGCCAGTGTATACGATGCTCCTTCAAAACTCTCACGGGGTAAATATCCATTTTGGGCAAACAACCCTGGACTTGATATCATAAATAATACAAGAAAAAAAGCAGTGCGCATCAGTGAAAATATTTTATTGAACATAGCCGTATTCCTTTAAGTAAATGTCGTTGTTGCGCCAATTGGATCTCACTTTAACGAACAGCTCCAAATAGACCTTGCTGTCTAAAAACGCTTCTATAGACACTCTTGAAAGCATGCCTAATTTCTTTATCATTGCCCCCTTTGTACCCAAGATGATTGCCTTTTGAGACTCTCGCTGAACAATGATCTCTGCTGAAATTTTTATCAAGGACTGCTGTTCTTCAAATTTTGAAACCATTACAGTCGATTGATAAGGAATCTCTTCCTCAAACAACTCAAATATTTTCTCTCTAATCAGTTCTCCTGTAAAAAACTTAGTAGGCAAGTCTGTCAATTCATCTTCACCATAAAAAGGCTCACCTTCTGGTAATAGCGCTACTACATCTGCTATCAATTCTTGAACATGCATTTTTGAGGCTGCAGACATTACTATTACTTTCTCACAGTAAGGCTTATCTTGAAAAAACTCCTTTGCAGACTTTATTCTATCTGCGCGGACCATATCTGATTTATTCAAGATTAAAATACTCTTCACTTTCAACTTTAAAGAGGAGAAAAGATTATCCAACTCTATAAAATCATCCCGTAAATCAGCAACAAGTAGACAAACATCGGCATCTTCCATGCTCGTTTTTACAGCATGCATCATTTTCTCATGTAATTTGTATTTCGGTTCAATTACACCAGGCGTGTCAGAAAATACAATTTGATAATCCGGTCCATTTAAGAAAGCACGAATTCGATGTCTTGTAGTTTGCACTTTAGAGGAGACAATTGCCAATTTCTCACCAATCAATGCATTTAACAAGGTGCTCTTGCCTGCATTGGGCTTACCCAAAATATTTACAAATCCTGATTTCATCTTATTTACAAAGGTACACTAGTAAAATTTGTTTTGAACATAAGGGGTTAAAACGTATCTTTGAGGTGCGAAGTAGAGCAGCGGTAGCTCGTCGGGCTCATAACCCGAAGGTCGCTGGTTCGATCCCAGCCTTCGCAACTAAAAAAGCAACCAAATGGTTGCTTTTTTCATTTATACGGTCCGAATTAACGTCAATTGATATTTTTGATGCTACTGGCGCCGGAGGCTGCTTGATTGTATATTCTGGGATTGCCTTTGTGCTGAACGCTACTTGCACCTGAAGCCTTTGCTTTTAAGGACTCTGTTGCGGTAATTTTAATGCTTGAAGCCCCCGTTGCAACAACATCTGCTTCTGC
>JBFYPP010000074.1:0-8728 GCA_041303255.1 Chitinophagia bacterium
GCTTACCGCAGGTGTGGTAACAGCGGCTTGATGCTTCCATCAATTTCACTGGGTTTATGGCATAATTTTGGACATGTAGATCTTCGGTCGAATTTTGAAAATATCTTGTATACCGCCTTTGATTTAGGGATAACCCATTTCGATTTAGCAAACAATTATGGTCCACCCCCAGGTAGTGCAGAAGCCAATTTTGGTGCAATCCTGAAAGATGGATTTGGAAGATACCGTGATGAGATGATTATTTCTACCAAGGCTGGCTTCACCATGTGGGATGGCCCTTATGGAGATTGGGGAAGTAAGAAGTACCTGGTTGCAAGTTTAGATCAAAGCCTAAAAAGAATGGGCTTGGAGTACGTTGATATTTTTTACCACCATCGTCCAGACCCCAACACACCCATTGAAGAAAGCATGATGGCCCTGGATTTGATTGTTAGGCAAGGAAAAGCACTGTATGCAGGGATTTCAAATTATCCTCCCGATCTGGCGCAAAAGGCCTTTGATATTCTTCGAGCACTTGGGACTCCCTGCATAATTCACCAGCCTAAATATTCTATGTTTGAAAGAACCCCAGAGGCGGGCTTGTTAGACACATTAGAAAAAAATAATATAGGTTGTATCGCTTTCTCACCTTTGGCCCAGGGATTATTGAGTGATAAATATTTAAAGGGAATTCCTGAACAGTCTAGGGCGGCTAGAAATCCCTCATTGAGTCCTGATCAAATAACTCCTGAAATGGTCTCAAAAATCGCAAAATTGAATGATTTTGCGGCAAAAAGAGGTCAAAAACTCGCAGAAATGGCAATTTCTTGGTTATTGAAAGATGCGCGAGTCACTTCTGTTTTAATTGGAGCCAGTAAGGTTGATCACATACATGATGCGTACAGAGCGCACCAGCGTACAGACTTCTCACAATCAGAACTCGCTGAAATTGAGGCAGTTTTAGCCAGTTAAATGATGAAAAATTCAACTGCGTAAACAATAAATAGTATACTGCTTCGTTATTAATGCACTGATAACTAGCCTAATGCAACCATTTTGTTTAGTTGATCAGCACAATAAATCCAAAAAATTAAAACAATTGATAGTTTTCGGTCTATTCCTAAAGCCATGTTAAATGAATTTATTCATTAATCTTTTAACAACGCAGAAGGTCTAACTCAGTATTCTATCACATTATTTTACGCCATGAAGATCCGACACATTTTTACCCTACTAGCAATTGTACTGATTGCCTCTTGTACCCATGATGTTATTAATGCACCAACAGATCCAACCTCACCTGTTGATGTAGGTGGCGGTGGCACAACGCCAACTACTTCGGATACGGTTTGTTTCAATACACAGGTTTTACCGCTTTATGTATCTTATTGTGGCTCTAATGGTTGCCATAGCGACATTAGTCGTGAAGAAGATGTAATCACCACTTCGTATGCACGAATCATGGAAGGTGTACGTGCCAAAAACGCATCCAGAAGTGAATATTACACCATCATTGGCGGCGAAATGCCTCCAAGAGGAAGTCCACAAATGTCTGCCGATCAGAAAAATACAATTTTGAAATGGATCAACCAAGGAGCATTGAACACCAATTGTATCAACTCTTGTGATACTACGAAGTTCACATACAACGACCCTGTAAAGTTATTGCTCTCCAATAATTGCTTGGGTTGTCATGGTGCAAAACCAGGTTCTGGTAATGTATACCTAGGCGATTATGCAAGTGCGCAGGCATACATAAATGGCAACAAAGCAAATTTCTTGAAAGTAATTAACCACGATCCAACAATACCTGCAGCAAAGCGCATGCCTCCGGCAGGTAAAATGGCTGACTGTCAAATTGGACAGTTCTCTAAATGGATTAATAACGGATTTCCTCAATAAGTATGAAAAAATTAATCTTGATTACAGCAGGCTTTTTCCTGGTTGGAATGAGTTCTTGCTATTACGACAAAGCTGATTTGATTTATCCTCAACCAACAACTTGTGATACTGCAACAGTTACGTACAGCGGTACAGTGGCTCCTATACTTATCTCAAATTGTAATGGTTGTCATGGTGGAACAGCAGGAGCTGGTGCGGGTATAAAATTAGATACTTATCCGGCAGTAATGACCTATGTTAACAATGGAAGATTAATCAATTCTATGTTGCATAACGGACAAGCATCGCCAATGCCCAAAGGAGGCTCCAAGCTTGATGCTTGTACCATCAATAAACTTAATGCCTGGATTACCAAAGGCGCAACCAATAATTAAAATTTTAATCAATACTTTAACATGAAAACTTCAATGACCAAAATTACACTCATCGCTGCTTTTGTATTAACTGCATTCTCTAGCAATGCCCAAAAAGTGTATGCTACAAAAACTGGACAAACAGCATTTAACGCTTCTAGTCCAATTGAAAAAATTGCTGCTATTAATAACCAAACAGATTCTAAATTTGTAGGTGAAAATGGACAAGTAGTTTTTGCAGTCCTTGTAAAAGGCTTCAAATTTGAAAATCAATTGATGGAAGACCATTTCAATGAGAATTACATGGAGTCTACAAAAATTCCAAAAGCTGATTTCAAGGGATATATTACAAACATCAAAGAAGTAAATCTTGCAAAAGATGGTACTTATCCTGTGAACCTTGATGGCAACTTAACCGTACATGGTGTTACCAATAAAGTGAGTACAACTGGTACAATGAAAGTTGCAGGTGGTGTTCCTGAAATGGAAGGTGCCTTCAAAATCAAATTGAAAGATTATAATGTAACTGGTCTTTATATCGGAGAAAAAATTGCTCCTGAAGTAACCATCACTGTAAAATGCAAATACCAATAATGCGATTTATCAAGAACCTCAAGCTCATTGTACTGTTCACAACCATGTCATTACCATTGGCATCCCTCGCGCAAGTAGACTTATTTGCAGAAAAAGAGGAGCCGGTAACAGATATTGTGACGGCCACTTTCAAGACTACCCGTGTTGTTAATGGACATTCTATTGAAAATGTGGGTGCAGGGATACTGGACTTTAGAATACTTCACCGTTTCGGTCAGTTTAGCGATGGGGCCTATAACCTTTTTGGGTTAGATCAGGCGTCTATTCGTCTTGGACTCGACTACGGAATTACCAAAAATTGGATGGTGGGTATCGGAAGGAGTACATTTGAAAAACAATTTGATGCCTTTACAAAAATCAGGTTGCTTTCTCAAACTACTGGCGCAAAAAATTTCCCCATTTCAGTGAGCTATGCAGGTACAGCAATTTATAAGTCGGTTAAAAATACAACCACGGCCTATGTTCCTTATGAAAGTGACCGTTTGTCTTATGCACATCAATTGATCATTGCTCGAAAATTTGGTGATTATTTTTCACTGCAATTGACGCCAACCTACTTTCACTATAACCTCGTTGAGAATCAAGATTTACCAAATGATTTTAAATCTTTGGGTATTGCGTCAAGGGTTAGATTAAGTAAGCGCTTGAATCTTACTGGTGAATATTATTATCGATTTGATAAAATCCCGGGATACCAAAATTCCTTAACGGTAGGTTTTGATATTGAAACTGGAGGCCACGTGTTCCAGTTGCATATGACCAACTCGACTGGTATGACAGAAAGGACATTTATAAATGAAACGACTGGAGAGTGGGGTAAAGGAAATATCAGATTCGGATTTAACATCTCAAGGGTATTCACAGTTAGAAAACCCAAAGAATTCAGAAACAAAGCAGCATTATGAAAAAAATAATTCTTTCTATACTTGTACTGGCATTAATTGGTGCAGCAGGTACTTATTACTATGCATTTGTATATTCCAAGAACAGGAAATTTGATATGGTTAACGCCGAGGGGACCAGTATTGAAGCTGTTACACTTGTAAAAGCTTTTCAAGAAAATGAAACTGAAGCGAATAAAAACTATTTAGATAAGGTATTGGTGATTAGTGGTTCTGTATCTGCTACAGATCAAACACAGACTGGTGATAGAACACTTACCTTCTCTTCTGATGATCCTTTTGCAGGAGTGATGGTTACGCTTGATTCAACCGAGGCAGCAGCAATAAACATAAACGATAAAGTGACTGTGAAAGGTTTTTGTAAGGGTTTTTTGAGTGATGTGGTGATAACCAGTGCTGTAATAGTAAAATAAAAAAACTAACATTATTAGCGCCCCTTGTAGTAATTCTGCAAGGGGCTTTTTTATTTCTTTCCAACCAAGATGGATGTTTTGAATATCTTTGGGATATCAATAATTATTAAAAGAGCTTCATATGAATATTCCAATAAGAATCCTGGTTGTAGGTTGTGGTAACATGGGTGCATCTCATGCAAAGGCGTTCCATTCCATGCCGGAATTTAGTATCTGTGGTTTGGTCTCTACAGGGGCCAGTAAGCATAAATTAAATGAAGAATTAGGTGGGGTTTACCCAACATTTAGTAGCTATGAGGAGGCATTGGAAGAAACCAAGCCAGACGCTGTTTGCATTTCCACCTATCCAGATACCCACGAAGCCTATGCTGTGATGGCATTTGGAAAAGGATGTCATGTGTTTATGGAAAAGCCAATAGCTGATTCTGTGGCAGGTGCAGAACGTGTTGCAGCGGCTGCAAAAACAGCTGGAAAGAAATTGGTTGTCGGCTATATTTTAAGACACCATCCTTCATGGATAAAGTTTATTGATATCGCACAGCAATTGGGCAAGCCCTTGGTGATGCGAATGAACCTCAACCAGCAAAGCCATGGTTACATGTGGGATGTGCACCGTAACCTGATGAAAAGTTTGAGTCCGATTGTAGATTGTGGCGTTCATTATATCGATGTGATGTGTCAGATGACAAGGTCAAAGCCACTATCTGTAACAGCCATTGGCGCAAGACTTACCAATGATATCCCTGAGGGTAATTACAACTATGGCCAGTTACAAATTAGATTTGAAGATGGTTCTGTGGGCTGGTACGAAGCAGGATGGGGACCCATGATGAGCGAGACGGCTTTTTTTGTGAAAGATGTAATTGGACCTAAAGGATGTATTTCAATAGTTGCAAAAGATGCCGGAGGTAAAGGAAAGTCAGACTCTGTAGAAGCACATACCAAAACTGAATCGCTTCGTTGGCATCATGCAGCTATTGACAGTAATAATGAATTCACCAATCAAGATGAGTGGATTGATTTAACAGATGAGCCTGATCATCAAGAATTATGTAATAGAGAGCAATCTTATTTTTTAAAAGCCATTGTAGAGGATATTGACCTGACTGACCATATGGATGATGCAGTAAATAGTCTCAAGATCGCATTTGCCTGCGACGAAAGTGTTAGGACTGGCGGAGCTGTAAGTCTCTAGTAAGGTTAATTGGTAATTATTTTTTCCATCCCCATGGCGAAGGTGGTAAATCGACTGGCTTTGTAAGATCAAATTTTACAGTAAACAATCGGTCTGTGCCAATTCTTCTTAGGTTGTATGTGAATGAATTTTCATCAACAGTAATCCACCAAACATTTCCAAAAGCCGCAGGAATTATCTTTACTGTTTCTTCATCAGCTGGGAATATTTGCATGATGGCTGAACCCGAATTTGTTGAAGTGCCACCATATTGTGTTACTTTATCTTCAGATCCATCTTCGTGTCTGTGGTCGTGTTTCAATGTAATTGCATTCGCTCTATTTGTAAGTACCCAGGTTCTAGATCTGTTTTCTCCAACATGAAAAGGAATTTTGATTTCACCTTGCTTGCATGATATAATATGCATGACCAGTTGCTTCCCTTTAAAATCATCGGTAGCACCTTCGGTTATAACTCCTTCATAAGCTTGTCCGCAATGTTTTTCAAGTGCCGACCAAAACTTGGATACATTATTTTGATTTTGTGCAATTAAATTACTTCCGATTAAAAGTAGTAAGAACAGGAGTAGTTTTTTCACTATGTAGTATTGAAGTGTTTGAAAAATCAATGAATGATTACAGTGTCGTTATAGGGTAGGCGCTTTCGTTCACCATGAATTCCCTCTGGAGTTCCTTTGCCTACTGCTACAATCATATTTAATTCAGCTCCCTTTGGCAGTCCCAATGCTTTTCGTGCAAGAATAGGATCAAAGCCTTCCATTGGGCAAGTATCATATCCTTGTGCGCCAATAGCCAGCATAAAATTTTGTGCAGCGAGCGCGCAAGATTTTTGTACAATTACATTTTGATCTCGGTTGCCATTGATACGCATAAATGGATTACTGAAACCTTTTATAAAACAGATCACTCTTCTAATTAAGGTTGAAATACCCAGCCAATCTCTTCTGTAAACCAAAGGCATCAAGATAGAATAATATTGCAATCCTCTTTTTTCTCTTTTGCTAGGTACTTTATTACCAATAGCTTCTTTCACCAGGTTGATATTCCAGGCTGCGTGTGATTTCCAAAGATCTCTTCTCCCCACAAATACAACAAGATGTTTTGCTGTTTTTGCAGCTGATTGATTTAGACAGATGGAATGGAATTTTTTTTGTAAAACTGGATCTTTGATCCAATGAAACTCCCACAATTGCATGTTGCTGCTGTTTGGAGCAAGTATGGCAAGTTCAATTGCTTTTTTAATTACTTCATCAGGCACTTCAATCTCTGCATCAAATTTTCTGTTGGATCTTCTGTTGTTGACGATATTTTCAAATGCTGTAATATTCACTATGTTCAATTATGAAGTGAAATTAGTACAGTGGCGTTACTCCACCACAAAAATTGTTGCATACCTGCTATAGCTGGGCTTAGCTTCTTTTTGCCAAATTTCTGATTGTTCATCATCCAGTTGTAATGCGGAGATACATCCTTGGTCTAGAAAATGTTGAGCAAATTCGCGGTAGTCCATTTTTAGACAGGCAAAATAAACCATTCCGTCTTTTTTTATTCCAACACCATTTCTCATTTGTATTTTTCCTCTAGGCAACCGTTTGTTCAACTTGCCATTCCAAACAAGAATAGGTTCTGATTGAAGTGCGTACTCGGTATTTCTATAATCTCTTTCATTCATCGATGTTGAAATGTAGGCTTTACCATTACTTATGACAAAAACGCCTGATGGCGTTAACGATGTATTTATTTTTGGATTTTGAATACGTTTGATAGGAGAAAGTTTTTTCCCATTTTCGATGTAGAGTCCGATTGGGTGATGCGACTTTGTAGATTTTCCACCATTGGTCATGAAGTTTGCATTTGGATATGCTTTCAGCACATTTTTAAACAGCGTGAAAGGGATATCGTTGCTATCTTTCCATATGATTTTAATGGCAGTTGGGGGAAAAGTTTGACTTATTGCAGTCGGTATTTGCAAGAGAAAGAGAAGTAGTCCAAAATAATATTTAAACATGCTATTAAATGTATCGATAAATCAGCGAATGATTTATGAGTTTAATCAGTTTTGTCTTCCTAAATAGTGCTATTTAAAATTCTTGAAAGCATTTACCATGAAAAGAGCAGTATCGGCAAATTCTTTTCCTTTGTTCATTCTATCCAATGCCGCTCTCTCCATCGCTAATTCTTCATTTTGCGTAGTTAAGATTCCAAAAATGATGGGAATGGGAGATTGTGCGGAAAGCTGACTGATACCTTGTGTTACAAACTGGCATACATATTCATAATGGTCAGTATCTCCTTTGATGATGGCGCCAATGACAATAATCGAATCAAATTGATTTTTATCGATTAAATACTTGCTGTAGGCGACTGTTTCAACGGCACCAGGACAAGTAAATGTTTTGAACGGAATCGATAAACTTTGTAACTGATCTTCACATCCCTTTAGTAGGAGTTCAGTTATCTCTATATTAAAATCAGATTTTACAATTGCAATCATTTTTCTGTAGTTATTGAGTGTTGTGCAAAATGTTTTTTTGTCTCTAAGTAATGAGTATTGTACTCATTGTATTTGCTGGGAATAACATATTGTTTTAAAGCAATACCAGCTTTGTTTACGGCCTCAAGCTTTAAAGGATTGTTGGTGATTAATTCACCATGTGATATTTGATAGTGTTGAAGAATGTCAATTGCATCCTGGTAGTTTCTGGCATCAGCCTGAAATCCCAATTGCTCATTGGCTTCATAGGTATTCAAGCCTTTATTTTGCAATTCATAAGTAGCAATCTTATTACCAATTCCTATTCCACGTCCTTCATGTCCTTTTAAATGAATCAGATAGCCATGACCTCGCTTTGCAATTGCAGCTAAAGCATCGGTAAGTTGTTTGCCACAGTCGCATTTTAAACTGTGAAAGGCATCGCCCGTTAAGCACTCGCTGTGTATTCTAATTAGCGGAGTTACATCCCTGTTTTTTTCTGTCGATAAAACTGAATGCTCCATTCCTGTCAGTGTATTTTTGAACACTTCAATATTAAAATCTCCGAATTCAGTAGGAAGCGTAGATGCAGAAATCAATGAGCACGATGGCAAGAAATTTTCTGTTGTACTATTTCTTTCTGTTTGAATAAATTCAACCAGCTGATTGATGCTAATCATATTTAGTTGATGCGTCGCTGCAAATTTTTTTAGTCCATTTCTTCTCATCATCGTTCCATCATTTTCCATGATTTCACAAATGATAGCTGCAGGATATAATTGAGTGAGTCTACACAAATCGACGGCAGCTTCAGTATGCCCTTTTCTTTCTTTGACGCCTCCTTTTTTTGCAAGGACTGGAAAAAGATGACCGGGCTTGATGAAGTCAGCTGGCTTTGAACCAGGATTGGTAATCAGT
>JBFYPP010000075.1:0-8618 GCA_041303255.1 Chitinophagia bacterium
CCGCCTGCGCTTTAAGCGGGGGAGAAGATTATGAATTGTTGTTTACCATCAAACAAGATGATTACGAAAAAATGACGCTGAATGAACAAATCAGTGTGATCGGTTATGTTGTTGAAGCTGAAGAAGGAGCCACCATAAAAACAAAAGGCGGAAACTCACACAAACTAACCGCACAGGGGTGGAATGCATTTGGAAAATAATTAATCTACAATTAGAAAACCGTCTCCATCCTTCCAAAAAGGAAGCTTTTCGCGCACTTCTCTTAGTTTATTTTTTTCAATGGTAATGGTGTGTATATCCTCGTTATGAGCATTTTGATAAAGCACCTCACCCATTGGGTCTACAACCATGGTGTCTCCGCTGTGGTAGATTTGATTTCCATCATTGCCCACCCTGTTTACACCAAAAACAAAAGATTGGTTTTCAATGGCCCTTGCCTGTAACAATGTTTTCCATGCATTGCTTCTTCGCTCTGGCCAATTGGCAACATAAACCAACACATCGTATTCTGGATTAAAGTTGTTTTGCTCATCTTGTTGCAATTGTTGACGAGACCAAACCGGAAATCGAAGATCGTAGCAGATTTGTAAGTTGATTTTCCATCCACCTACCGAAGCGATGGTTCTTTTATTACCAGAACCATAATGCTGGTCTTCTCCTGCCAGGGAAAAGCAATGCCTTTTATCATAAAATCCAAATTGTCCGTTGGGTTGCATCCAAACAAAACGATTGAAGTAGACATCATTCTCGGAAACCATGATGCTTCCTCCCAAAATGATGTTTTTTTGTTTGGCCAAATGACGCATCCAGTTTACTGTTTCTCCTTCCATGGTTTCTGCAAACAAGGCTGGTTGCATACTAAAGCCTGTAGAAAACATTTCGGGCAACAAAACAACATTTGTTTTTTCTGCAATGCCCAAGACTTTTTTCTCCAGCATTTCCAAATTGGCTGTTTTATTCTCCCAATGCAGGTTGGTCTGTATCGTTGTGATGATCAGTTTTTCCATAAAATAATTTCATTGCGTTTGATATCATGTTGTTTTCGAAACCCCTGGTCAATAAGTATTGACGCGTTTTTGACTGCTTAACATAGATCGTGTTTCCGGGTCCCTTTAAAGAGGTCCATTTCTTTTCAAGTTGCTTGAGCAAAGAAGCCCCATAGGCGTCCATGTCTATTTCTTCGCGCAAGGCTTTTTTTATACTGTACTCCGAAACCTGTCTTTTTTTTAACTCCATTTCGATTTTTTTTCTTCCCCACCCCTTTATTCGAAACTTTCCGCCCACAAAAGCTTTTGCAAATCTTTCTTCATTAAGAAAACCATCTTCAATGAGTTTGGAGATGATTTGATTCGCATCTGACCAACTTAAGCCATAAGTAGACAATTTCATCTTCACCTCTTGGTGTGCTCTTTCCTGAAAAGCACAATAGTGGCGGATCTTTACGTGTGCCTGTTCCGGAGAAATTGTCTTTTTCCATGTTCTTGTCTCGTCCATCAATGGCAAATTAATGATTAACAATTGAGGTGTTGGTGGTTTTCAACATAATTCCGTTGTTTTTTGTAGAAAATGTCAAGAAATTTTGGACGATTCTTAGTCGCCTTGAGATTATATTTGTCCTTAAACATAGGTTAATATGAAATTCATTGTTTCCTCTTCTGCGCTACTTAAACAGTTGCAACAGATCAATGGTGTGATTGGCTCCAATAATGTACTCCCCATTTTGGAAGATTTTCTGTTTGACATTGAAAAAAACAAGCTTAGTGTAATTGCAACAGACTTGGAAACCGTAATGAAAATTCATTTGGATATTGAAGCAAAAGACAGCGGTCGGGTTTGTATTCCAGCAAAAATATTGATGGATTCTCTAAAAAACTTACCCAACCAGCCCCTCACGTTTGATATCGATAAAAACTTTGGTGTTGAGATTACGAGCGACAACGGAAAATACAAGGTGATGGGAGAAAATCCAGACAATTTTCCAAAGGAACCACCAGCGGATGATACTTCTGGATTTAGCATGACCAGTCACAACCTACTTACTGCAATCAACAAATCAATTTTTGCAGTTAGCAACGATGATCTTCGTCCGGCTATGACTGGCGTATTTTTTGAATTAGAAAAAAATGGCATCACTGTTGTAGCAACAGACGCGCACAGATTGGTGAGGTATAAAATGAAGGGTGTGAGTTGTCCAAAATCAGATTCATTCATCGTTCCAAAGAAGCCATTGAACCTATTAAAAGCTTCGTTACCAGACAACGATGATGAAATCACCGTGTCCTACAACAGCAACCATCTTTTTGTTAAACATGGCACCGTCCAATTGTCTTGTCGTCTTCTAGACGCAAGGTTCCCCGACTATAAAGTGGTTATCCCGGCGGAAAATCCATACAGAATGACCATCGGCAGACAAGATTTTCAATCTGCTTTAAGACGAGTAAGTATATTCAGTAACAAGAGTACCAATTTGGTTACGCTCAATATTTCTGGAAGTGAATTGCAGTTGATGGGTCAGGATGTGGATTTTAGTTTTGAAGGAAACGAGCGTATGTCTTGTCAGTACGACGGCGAAGACATCGCCATCTCTTTCAATGCCCGTTTCTTAATTGAGATGCTTTCCAGCACCGATAGTGATGAGGTGCGATTGGAGTTGTCTACACCCACAAAGGCTGGTTTAATAAAGCCTGTTGAACAAGATGAAAACGAGGACCTCCTGATGTTGGCAATGCCACTGATGTCTAATTAAACTATTAAATTAATTGATATGGATGCGTTGATCTCTTATTTCAGCGATCTTGAAAAAAGACCCCTCGAAAGAGCGGGTTTTTTTATCGCAGGAATGGTTTTGCTATGGCTCGTTGAAAATGCAGTCCCTTTGGTTCATACGCATTATAAAAAATCAAAAAGCAAACACGCAGCTACCAATGTTGCTTTCACCGCCATTCATTTTATCATTCATACACTGCTGGCTGGTGGTATTGTTTTTATAGCGGGGTGGACAGAAAAAAATAATTTTGGATTAATTCATTGGGGCAGCTTCCAACCCCTGGTTGTGGTCTTAATCACTTGTTTGGTTTTGGATTTTTTTGCTGGTTGGCTCTGTCATTTTGTAGAACACCAAATTCCTCTATTTTGGAGGTTCCATATCATCCACCATGCAGATAATAATGTTGATGTTACAACAGGCCTAAGACACCATCCGTTGGAATCGGTTTGGCGTGGTTTATTTTTTTTCATGGGTATTTTTGTTTCAGGTGCACCCATGTATGCGGTTTTGTTGTACCAAACGATCTTGGTTTTCATTACGGGATTTACGCACGCCAACATCAGTCTTCCTGCTTGGTTGGATAAATCAATCAGTTGGATTCTTGTTTCACCAAACATGCACAAGGTGCATCACCACTGGAAACAACCGTATACCGACAGCAACTATGGCGCTGTGTTTTCTATCTGGGATCGTTTATTGGGCACCTTTATGAAGCTTGATCCATCAAAGCTAAAATATGGGTTAGACCAATATTACCCTAATGAAAAAGACGAAGACTTTATTGCTTTGATGAAACGTCCGTTTCAAAAACTAAAATAGCCTGTGAAAAAAATTGCTGTTATTCCTGCACGTTTTGCTGCTACTCGTTTTCATGGAAAGCTGATGCAAAAGATTGGCGACAAAACGGTTATTCGGATGGTTTACGAAAATGTTTTGTCGATGCAAATTTTCGACCAGGTTATTGTTGTTACAGACAGCAATGAAATTATGGAAGAAATTAACGCTATTGGTGGTGAGGTTATAAAAAGTGTCCGTAACCACCAATCGGGTACTGATAGGGTTGCAGAGGCTATTGAAAATATGCAAGTGGATGTGGTTGTAAATATCCAGGGTGACGAACCATTTATAGAGGCTGGTCCATTAAAAAGTCTAGTAGACGCTTTCTTAGACCCCCTTGTATCTGTTGCCTCGGTAATGAAAAAGCTTGATGTTGATGAAGATATTAACAACCCAAATATTGTAAAAGTGGTTTGTAATAAATTCAACAATGCGGTTTATTTCAGCAGGTCTCCAATTCCCTATAAAAGAAACCTACAATCAACTTTGCCCATCTATAAACACATTGGTGTTTATGGTTTCAAGAAAGATACGCTCCTTGCTTTTACCCAATGGCCAATGGGTTTATTAGAACAAGCCGAAATGTTAGAACAGCTTCGTTACTTAGAAAATGGTGTGTCTATCAAGATGATTGAAACAGAAATCAATAGCATTGGTATTGACACGCCGGAAGACCTAGAAAAAGCAAGAGCGCTGTTTGCCAATCGTCTACAATAAACCTTTTACTTTCTTTTAAATACGGGCACTGCACTACAAGCCTCTCCATACATAAGCGACTTTACAAAAGGTAGCAGTAGGTTTGTAATTTCGGTGTAAGCGAAGGCGGGTATTTCTTTGTCGCCACAACCCTTAATTATCACCCGCTTATCTTGGTAGTCCTTTTCTTTAAGTGTTTGAATGTTTTGAATGAAGGTTGATTTAAAAACCTCTTCTTTGGTGCCTTCTTTTATAGACGTAGCAACACCCGATAGCTTAGACGATATCAACATATACGCCCACATGGGTATAATGGCATCTGTTGTGCAAAAAACAGCAACTTGTTTCCCTTTGTATTGCTCCCAATTGTGTTGATCCAAAGAAGCCCTAAAGTCTTTTTCTTTAAGTAGCATCTCCATAAAAAGAAACTCCTTGATATCAAAGGAGCAAATCTCTTCCTTGGGATAAAACTCTTCTAAATCGATCGTAATAATTCCGCTTTCTGCCACCTTGTTTCTAAGCTCTTCCATGGTGTAAAAATACTCAAAAAAATTCAGCCACCCTTTAGGGGCGGCTGATCGTTTGTTCTCTCATGAGCAGTGTAAAAATATTAGTATCCGGCTTCCCTTCTTTTATCTACTATTTTGGTAGATTTTTTTAGGGCCTCCATTGTGCTGTATACAGCGAATTGTTTCATTTGTTGTTCAATAGCCTTTTTCTGTCCGGCGAAATCCACCGATGCACTTGGAACCGCGCCAACCTGATTCACCTTTATGAAGAAGGCGCCGCTTTGTCCCTCAATCACTTCTGATATATTAGACAAGTTCTTTTTATTAAACGCTGCACCAATAACTTTTGTTTCTGATCCTAATCCTGGTAAAAAAGGATCTCCAAACCTTACGGTGTCAATATTTGCAGTAATTCCTGCATTCTGGGTGGCAATTTTTGTGAAATCTTTCTCAGCGCCTACTTTTTTAAGAATTGCCTCCGCTTTTTTCTTATTTCTTAAAATCGGCTCAACCAAGACTCGAGCAATACTGGCCGGTTGAACACCTTCTGCAACCTCATTGGTGATAATAGCAACCACATATTGGTCTTTCAAATCAAATGGCTCAGAAACCGTACCCACCTTGTTATCGAACACCCACCTAACAAGCGATCTGGAAGAAAGTGTTCCTGCAGAATAATCTAACCCCTTAATGTTGTCTGCGTTGCTTTTGCTTAGTTTCATTTTTGAAACCGTTTCATCAAAAGATTTTTGATTCTTACTTGTTGAAGCAAATTGTGCAGCTGCGGTTGATGCTGTTACGTCGGTCTCTTGACTTGCAACAATTGGTTTTGAAAGGTAGGCAACCTTGTAGCCCTCCTCAAAATTTTTCTGGTTCAACACTTCAATTACGTGATAACCAAAAGATGTTTTTACCACCGCCATGCTTCCTTTTGGTTTGTAAAAAGCATAGTCCACAAAATCTTTATCAAACGTACCCATATCAACAGAAGAAAGATTGTACTCTCCACCATTCATTTTGCTCCCCTGGTCTTCGCTTTGTGTAGCTGCAAGTGAACCAAAATCCGCACCACCTTTGATTGCGTTATATATACTGTCCGCTGTTTTCTTTGCAGCGCTGTCTGTCCTTTTTTGCTGTCCGCTCCTTGGGTCTACAACACCAACAAGAATGTGTCTAACCTTAATAGAATCAGGAAGAGACCTTGTTTCAACTTTCTTTGCTATTACATAATTACCACCATCTAAATAAGGACCAATTATAGAACCCACAGACATCGCAATAATTGAATCTTTTGCTCCCATTTGTAACCTAGACCTCAACGCAAAACCATCATAATAGGGTAATGCAGTGTTGTTTCTGGTTACAAAACTTTTTGGATCTGTTGCTGATAAAAACTCACCCTTCTGTGAAACCAGCTGGTTGTAAAGCTTTGAAGAATCTTCCTGGGTTGGTGTAGCGCTGAAACTAACGTAAGAAATTCCTTTTACTTGATCTTGTTTAAATTCATCCTTGTGCGTAGAAATATAATCGTTTATTTCTTTGTCGCTTACTTTTACTGTACTATCCGCAATTAAGCCGTACGGAATATTTACAAAGGAAATAGAAGCAATCGCATTATTATCACTGGCCATTTTTTCTAACATCCACTTTGGGACATACGCGGCTTGAGAAAACAAAGAAGTATATTTTTGAGTGAGCAGGTTAATTTCAATTGGGTTCAATAATTGGTCATTAACACTTGCTATGTCTTCGGGCTTCCCCTTTTTTACATTATTAAACCAATTTTTTGCTGCCGCAAGATCAAAGCCACCGGTATTTGGGTTTTGAAACAACTGTTTGAATTCTTGAGGAGCGTCTTCTGAAAAAAGAACTGCACCTAATTCTTTTGGGGTTATTGTAAGACCCAGCTTCTTTGATTCTGATTTAATTAAATCTTCTTGAATATAGGTGTTCCAGACATTTTCAATAATTGACTGCGTCATCATCTCATCTGTCTGCATTCCTTGAGAACGATAATTTTGCTCTACAAGGTTGACCTGCTTACTAAATTCAACAAGATCAACATCGTTTCCATTAACACTACCTACGGAAGTTGACTGACTGTCAAATCCGTTGCTTCCTCCAACAAAGGCATCTTGCACAAGAAAGGCAATTAGGCTTATTGATATCATTGTTGTAAGAACAACGGCTGACTTATCCCTAATATTCTGAATAATTGACATATTATATGTATTAAAATTACGGACGGCAAAAATAAGCTAAAAATGATTATTAACAAACTGTGGAAAAACCCAATTTATAGGCTGTATTTCTACCCTTTTTGGTTTGTCCACACCCTTTTGTTGATATCCCTATTTTAATGTTGATTTCTCTAGAATTTTAATCTCCTTTTTGTGGATTAAAATAAAGATGTACACGCGGGTTTTAAAAAAGTCTAGTTCTTTATTAGTTTGAAACATTCTTTTCAACCTTTGTCAACATAAAATAATTGTAAAATTGTTGTTTATAATTATTTCCCATCTTTTTATAAAATGTGTATTGGATAAAAATTAAATAACAGAAACAAGCTAATCCAATTCACACCTGTTTGTGTATTGTTGTTTATAAATGTTAATTGATGGGTATAATATTTATTATTATTCAGTTTTAAACATATTAACACCCTTAATAGTAATAGGTCTTTATAGATATAATATATACATATAAATACTACCTGAATTATAAACACTCAAATCATTTTAAATTTACTCATCTTTGGTGCATCATTTTAAAGACATGAAAAACATAAAGAATATTATTTTTGATCTAGGTGGTGTTCTGGTTGATTGGAATCCTGAATACTTGTATAAAAAAGTAATACAGGATGATACACAAAGAAAATGGTTTTTAGATACGATTTGTACAAACGATTGGAATGAAAAACAAGATGCTGGAAGATTGATACAAGAAGCCAATAATGAACTGTTAGAAAAATATCCAGCATACAAAGATTTAATTTTATCGTATTATGAAAGATGGGAAGAAATGTTAAATGGACCTATCGTGGGAACAGTAGATATTTTCAGACAATTAAAAGCAAACGAAAAATACAATATTTATGCTTTAACAAACTGGAGTGCTGAGACCTTTCCTCGAGCACTTCAAATTTTCGATTTTCTTCATTGGTTTGATGGTAGGGTTGTATCTGGTGAAGAAATGACCAGGAAACCCTTTAAAGAGATTTATGAGACGATTTTAAATCGATTTAATCTTGTTGCAGAAAACACCATTTTTATTGATGATAATTTACGCAACATTAATGCGGCCAAAGAATTTGGAATTTCTTGTATCCATTTTTCTTCTCCTGAACAACTAAAAGAAGAGTTGATTAAATACGAAATACTTTAACTAGCTGAATATTTGATACGCAACAAAACTTAAAACATAAGCGATCACTGTCATATACACCAATTGAATAATTGGCCATTTCCAAGATCCTGTTTCTTTTTTTACCACAGCCAGCGTGCTCATACACTGCATTGCTAATAAATAAAATACCAACAATGAGAATCCTGTAGCTTTTGTATATACTGGTGTTCCATCACTTCTTTTTGCTGATTGCATTTTATCTCTTAGTGTTTCACTATTTTCATCCGCATCCTCACCTACACTGTATAATGTTGCCATTGTTCCTACAAAAACCTCTCTTGCAGCAAAGGAAGTAATTAATGCAATTCCAATCTTCCAATCGTATCCCAGCGGACGTATTACTGGTTCTATACTTCTACCCATAATACCCGCGTATGAATATTCTAATAATTCTGTCGCTT
>JBFYPP010000076.1:0-8573 GCA_041303255.1 Chitinophagia bacterium
TGTACCAACTTTTCCATATTGTTTGTCTAGATGGTCAGCAAATGAAGTCAGGTTTTTATTTTTTGTCTTTTTCATTGAAGTACTCCTTTTTTATTTTCTTAGCTAATTCGATATCATTCTTAGGTGTTTTTTGGGTTTTCTTTTGAAAGCCATTAGCCACCACTATCAATTGTCCTTCGTCGAAAAAGGCGAAGGCTCTGAAAATGTTACTTCCAACTTCGACCCGAATTTCATACAGCCCCACCGTTCCCTCCATGTGTTGAAAATATTTCTTAGGAACATGGTCTATTGTGGCAATGAGTTCTAATGTCCAGTTGAACTTCCTTTGAACATCTTCTGTCTGCTCGTCAAAGAACTCCAGAAAGTAATGTTTGTAATAAAATAGGTGTCGAATGAAGTTTTTCCCCACTGTGTAAAGTTATCTAATTAGATAACTTCATCAAAATTATTTTTTTCTCTTCAAAGTTCTAGAGGGTTTCAAATGGCATGACCGGTAACTTGCAGATATTCGCACTTTACAACCTCTTCCATACCCGAATACACACCCAAGAAATCTATTTTAGATATTATAAATTTATTTATTCCTTAATAAAATAACACAAAATACACACTTCGTTTATTGAATTTCCAGCTCAATTCAATACTACAGAATCCGCAACTAAGAAACTCCAAACATGGTGACTTTGACATGAAATTATCTAACTCAATAGTTTTAAAAGATTTAATCTCTGTTTTCTTTCTTTTTCATCTTGTTTAAATTTTTTTTTGCAAGAAAAAAGGGTTCATAAAGTTTTCACTTCATAAACCCTTGATAATATTGCCTTTCGGCTGTGGGCCCACCTGGACTTGAACCAGCCCGGTAGGTATAGGCTAGTGTTGATGACCGTTTGTTTCTAAAAATTGCACTTATCAGTTGAACTTAGCAAATAAAAAAGTGTTGAATATTTTAATTTGATGCAACAGGTTTAGTCGATAAAAATTTGCTCTAATTGAGACATCGGTAAAAACATCTTACCACTATCTGGTAGTTCAATAAAACCAAAATGATTGTAAAATGCTATTGCTTCGTTATCAATTGGGTCAACAACTACAGCCATTGATGCAATTTGTAATGAATTTAGGTAACTTCTTTTTAAAGCATCCATTAATAAATTTGTCCCAACGCCTTGTCCTTTATAATTAATATCAACAGCTAAACGACCTAATAAGGTTGCAGGCAATAACTTATATGAAGGTGGTAGTTTTTTTATGATACTTTCAGGAAGAAAATCTCTATTTAATGATGTATTAGATAAAGTATAATAGCCTTTCACTGTTACTTCATCATCTGAAAGAATAAAACAAGCAGTTATTTTTCTCTTCACATCTTGCTTGGCTTGCATATGAAGATAGTTATCTAACATGTCTTTGCCGCAAGTAAAATTTTCTTTACTATGTTTTGTAGATAACAGTCTTGTTATATAGCTCATTTACTAGCAACTAGTTTGTTATAATTCTTTGCAGCCTTTAGCAAATTTTTATTAGGCTTAGGAGGGTTGATAATAGCATCAAAAAATAGTTTTTGATCTTTTTTAGAAGCTATAATTTGAGTATGCTTTACAACTATCGAAGTTGCTTCTTTGAATAAGGTATGAACAATGAATTCAGATTTTGATTTAAAACCACTAAGTGTAGCAGCTAATTCAATAACTTCCTTTTGTTCTTTTGGCAATCTCACGTCAAAGCGTGTTTGTGTTAATGTTGCTGAATTACTCATTGTGATTATTTTTACAAATGTACGGATAAATACCGTACAAAGTATGATTATAACAATCCCATCCTTTCACCTCCATTCACTCCTGTTTTCCCTTTGAAAATGTAAAACCTGGCCAGAACCTGGCCCAAAGGAAAAACCACCTGTGAAACAAATGATAAGTGGTTGATTTACAAGTAGGCCCACCTGGGCTTGAACCAGCCCCGATAGCTATCGGAGCCCTGATTATGAGGGTATCTGTTCGTATTCTATGCCTTTTTTTTAATAATCAATTGAATTCAAGATTGAAATAGATCTATTTTTCTCATATTTCACCTCTTTTAACCCGTATTTCGTAAACCTGGCCCGGAGCTTGGCCGGGATATAATCATTGAAAACCATCTTATTTTGAATAATTATGAAAAAATCACTTTTTATATAGATATGTTCACTAAATTTGCTTGTTCACTGCCCGTGAACATTAATTAAAAATGAACAAAAGAGATATCATATATAAAGCAATTGATGCGTTAAAAGTGGAAACAAACCTCAAAGCAGATTATCATTTGGATAACATAAACGATGATATTGCTACAATTACGTTCAATCTGAATGAGCAGCAAGTTAAATTTCAAGCCGAGATAAGAATAGAGGTAAAAACATATCAAATTGAAGCATTGGAAAATAAGGCGAGGGTTAACCCTAATTTTATAATAATTGCTGAGCATATCTATCCTGCAGTTAAAAATAAGCTAAGAGAATTAGGCATAGCGTATATGGACACTGAAGGAAACATTTTCATAAAGCATGAAAAATTATTTGTTTTAATACAAGGGAATAAAAAAAAGGATAAAGAAAATAAAACAGTGACCACCAATCGAGCATTTACAAAGACTGGTTTAAAAACGGTTTTTTATCTATTATTAAATACAAATGCAATTGCTTATACCTATCGAGAGTTAGCAGGTGCAACCAATGTTGCATTAGGAAATGTGAAGCATATTATTGATGGACTAAAAAATGCAGGATATGTATTAAATAAAGGTGAGAAAAAATTAATGTTAACCAATAAAAGAGAATTATTAGAAAGATGGATTGATGGCTATAAAGAAACCTTAAAGCCAAGCCTTGAAATTGGAAAATATAAACACAATGAACAAATCGAAAAGGATATTGAATATAATTTTAATGATAATCAAATAACTATTGGTGGTGAGTATGCGGCGGAGTTGGTAACTGAATATTTAAAGGCAGCTCAATTTACGTTATATACAGATATGCCAAAGCTTGATACCATGAGGGCGTTAAAATTGATACCGGATAATAATGGCAGCCTAGTTATATATAAGAAATTTTGGAAAAATGAATTTTTCAATATTAAAAATCTAAATCTTGCACCTATATTATTGATATATGCGGATTTGATGATAACAAATGATCCTAGATGTAAAGAAACTGCTCTTAAAATTTACAATAAATATTTAAAAAATGAATTTGAGTAGTATAAAAGAGGGTGAGTTAAAAGAAGTGTTTGATATTTTAGAGTTAGCGTTTAAACAACTAGACGTTGATTTTTACTTGATAGGAGCATTAGCAAGAGATGTATGGTATTCAAGAGGTCAAAGCACTAGCAATGTAAGAAAAACAAAAGACGTAGATTTTGCTATTATGATTGGCAGCGAAAGTCAATACGAAATTTTAAGATCCTATCTAATAACCAATCATAATTTTCAAGAAACTAAAGAAAACGCCTTTGTTTTAATTACGCCTTCAATGATACAAGTGGACATCCTTCCTTTTGGTGGAATTGAAATAGATGAGCGAGTTGTAATTGAAGGTGTGGGAATGACAAGCAATAACGTAAATGGATTTTCTGAAGTTTTTAATGATGGAACTGAGGTGGTTGAACTATCAACAGGTCATGTTTTTAAAGTAGCCACATTGGCTTCTATTATTTTACTAAAACTAATTTCGTTTGATGATAGACAAGAAATTAGATTGAAAGATGCAAGGGATATAGGCAATATACTTAATCATTTTTTTGAATTAGAAAATGATTTAGTGTACGACCAAAAACATGCCGACATATTTCAAGACCAAGAAGAGCTAGAAAAAATTAGCATACATGAAATTGCATCGGAAATTGCCGGAAGGACAATTAGGGAAATTATTATTTCAAATCCTCCATTATTAAATCGCGTCATCTTAATTCTAAACAAACATTTACAAGAAGCAGAAAGTAGCCAGTTTGTAAGAAACATGAGTGAAGAAACGGGGCTAACAATAAGTGAAATTTTAAGGTGGCTAAATAAGTTACTTATAGGAGTCGAGAAAAAATAGCTTAAAAAGTTCCCTTGCAATCCAAGAAGGTGCTAACCTAATATGATTTTCTAAAATTGTAGCATCTTCCTTTTGAAGTAATTTCTTTATTTGGGGATGTATTCAAATGTAAGATTTATACCACGTTTAATCAGGTTCTAACAATTCCACCCTTTCACCTCCATTCACCCTTGTTTTCCCTTTGAAAATGTAAAACCTGGCCAGAACCTGGCCCAAAATAAAAAACCACCTATGAAACAAATCATAAGTGTTTGATTTTCAAGTGGGCCCACCTGGGCTTGAACCAGCCCCGATAGCTATCGGGGACCTGATTATGAGTTTAATAAATCGCATATCTATGAAGTAGATCTTGAATTATATTTGGATAGATCTTGAGGTTAAGAATGTATTTTTTGCTTTTCATCTTCTTTATATGGGCTTCAATTGCTTTGGCTTGCTTTTCCGATTTACATTCTATTGAGAGATAGATTTCCCAGTCACTTGCTTTGGATGTGTATTTATTGTCGTAATACTTTTCATTATGTCTATTTAATCTATCTATTACGCTAATTGTTGTAAATCCTATATAGAATGTATCCAGCGAAGACGAGTATAGTATATATACACTAGCGGTCATATGCTAAAATAAAAAAGCGAAACAAATTTGCTTCGCTTTTTTACTAAATCTTAGGCCCAAAATAAAAAACCACCTATGAAACAAATCATAAGTGTTTGATTTTCAAGTGGGCCCACCTGGGCTTGAACCAGCCCCGATAGCTATCGGGGACCTGATTATGAGCAATTAAATCGTGTTTTCTCATCTTTTCTCTTATCTTATTATTCTTTGATATTCAATGCTTAAGAATAAATTAGGATTTCCTTCTTTTTCCTTGTTTTGCAACTAATATCCTTAGTTTTTGCAATTTTTTTGCAAGAAAAAAGGGTTCACAAAGTTTTCACTTCATAAACCCTTGATTTTCAAGTGGGCCCACCTGGGCTTGAACCAGGGACCACCTGATTATGAGTCAGGTGCTCTAACCAACTGAGCTATAGGCCCAAGAACAATAAATGTTCTAAGGACTGCAAATTTAAGGAATAAATTGAAAGCTCACTTGTATTTTCATTTTTTGGTTCCGGTTGTAGGGCCAATAAAAGCTCCCTAGTTTCTTGTACTGACACAATTATTTCAATTAGTTTTGTAGAAATCACTACTGATTATGTCAAGAAAATTTGTAGATCTTTCTGTTGTCCATAGCAGAAATATGGAGAAAGAAGGGAATATAGATAATGGGTATTGGCATAGTAAGTCAATTCCTCAGCGACTTGAGGCTGCAATTACCATGATTGAAGTAGCCTACCAAGATATACATTTCGTTAAAGGGAAAGTCAATCGTCAATTAATTTCAATGCGAAAGCAAGCCTAATGAATCTATTTAATGAAGATTTCATAGATTTTTTAAATTTCCTAAACGAGAATAAGGTCAGTTATATTCTTGTGGGTGGTTATGCAGTAGTTATTAGAGGATATAGCCGAACGACAGGAGATATTGATATCTGGGTTGAGAAAAGTCAGGAAAACTATCTTAAGCTAAACAAAGCCCTTGAGGCTTTCGGACTACCGTCTAACGCAATCACCCTTGATAGCTTTTTATCTCCTGAATTTGATGTTTTCTCAATAGGAAAACCACCTTTTGCAATAGAGATTATGACAGCCGTGAAGGGTTTGAATTATCCTGAAACCTATTCCAACTCAACTTTAGAAAAAATTGATGGGATAGACATTCGCGTAGTACATATCAATCAATTACGTCAAGCTAAAATTGCAGCAGGTCGACATAAAGATTTGAATGATTTAGAAAATTTACCAAGCTACTGATTATGAGAAAAATATTTTTATTTGTTTTGTTGTCTTTGTTTAATCAAGCGTTCACGCAAGAAAAGAAAAGCGATTCTGCTATTTTCAAATCCACCATCGATGAAGTGGTGGTTATTGGAACCCGAGGGGGTACCAGAATCAGGACGGAATCTCCAGTGCCAGTGGATGTAATTCGAGTAGGTGATTTGATTATGAATTCTGGTCGAATGGACCTCACAGCCAACCTCAATTTCGCTGCTCCTTCATTTAACTTTAATAAACAATCAGGGACGGATGGAGCTGATCATGTGAACATTGGTACACTGAGAGGGTTAGGTCCTGATCAGACCCTTGTGCTGATCAATGGGAAACGCAGACACAGTATTGGATTGGTAGCAATATTCGGGACAAGAGGCCGTGCTAACTCGGGTGTTGACCTCAGCAGTTTTCCTCAGATAGCTGTTGATCGTGTTGAAATTCTACGAGACGGGGCTTCTGCTCAATATGGCTCTGATGCCATCGCTGGTGTTATCAACCTTCAATTGAAGAAAGGCGTCAGCGATTGGAACATCATGACAGGAGTAAGCGGGTATTTAGATAAAAAGTTCAATACCTATCAGTTCCGTAACAACAATGATTATTTGTACAAAGGTCCAATAGATGGTGTTGCAAGTACATTCACTGCAAATAAGGGGTTTACACTTGGTAATAGAGGCGGTTTCTTTAATCTATCATTAGAAGTGGTTAACCAGGAAAAAACATTTCGTCAGGCAGCTTCAAATGATATCAATGATAAATATGGTTTGCCTTTAAAGAATACTATTCGTCAGGGTTTTGGTGATGCATCTTCTCTTTCTACTGGTGCGTTTTTTAATCTTGAGTTACCCGGACAAACAAATGGTAAATTCTATGCCTTTGGTGGCGTCAATAGAAAAAAATCTGATGCATATGCCTTTACCAGAAACTGGAAAAGCAGTCCAAATCGTTTCCCACGCAATTCAGACGGCTCCATCATTTTCGTCCCAGATATCATGTTCAGAACTGGTGCAGGAGATACCAGTTTCAATCCACGTATTCAAACTGAAATTATCGATTTGTCTCTAGCTGCAGGCTATAGTACTATTTCAAAAAAGGGTTGGAACTGGGATATCAGTAATACCATCGGTTATAATAGTTTTCATTATTATGGATACAACACATTCAATGCATCAATCATTGGTGATGCATCAAAAACATCCTTTGATGATGGTGGTTTCAGATTTTTACAAAACACGTTAAACATTGATGCATCAAAACAATTTGGAAAAGAAAATGCCGGTGGTCTGGCTGTTTCATATGGAGCAGAATTGAGGTACGAAAACTATAGTATTCAAGCTGGCGAAGAAGCTTCCTATAAGGCCTATCCAGGAATACCTGGTGTAACCCGTCAAAGTCCTGGTGCACAAGGTTTCCCAGGATTTAGTCCAGCTGACGTAACCAACGAAAATCGTCTTGTCAGTGGTTTGTATGGCGATGTTACCTATACGCCAAATGACAAATTACTCATCACAGGTGCAGTCCGTTTTGAAAACTATTCTGATTTTGGTGCAGTGGCTACATTTAAAACTTCTGCACGCTATAAAGTCACCAATAATTTTAACCTAAGAGGTTCAATAAGTACCGGTTATCGTGCACCATCGCTGCAACAAAAATATTTCAGCAATACTGTTTCAGCATTTTCTAACGGTGTATTGGTTCAGAATAGAGTTGCTAATAATAATGATGAACTTACAAGACTTGCAGGTATTCCTGAATTGAAACAAGAGACCTCATTAAATGGAAGTTTCGGATTTACCTGGAAGCCAGCACCAGCATGGTCGGTTTCAGTTGATGGGTATAACATCAAGATGAAAGATCGTGTTGTTTTATCCGGTCAATTTACTGTCACTGATCCTGCCATATCAACAGCCCTAAGAAATAAAATGCTTGATTTAGATGTAGTGGCTTCTCAGTTTTTTGCTAATGCAGTGAACACTACAAATAGGGGATTGGATGTTGTTGTTTCGTATAAAAAATTGATCAAAAAAGACCAGTCGCTCAATGTGTTGTTCGTTGGAAACTTTCAAGCTATTTCAATCGATAAAATCAATGTGCCGACTGAATTACAGAACAGTAAATATGTTACAGATCCATATTACACCTCAAGAGCAAAATATTTTTCTGGAGAAATTCCAAGTACTTTCTTCAACACACGTGAAATCTATTTCATGAAGGCCTCTGCTCCTAGAAGTAAGTATGCAATCAGTGCTGATTACAATTGGAAGAAAATACTGTTTGGGGCACGATTTACTTATTTTGGAAAATTGGAGCTGACAGGATTTGGCGACCCTGATTACGATGGAATTTATCCTATGGTGCCGGTTGATGATCGTGCTGCCTCACCAAATGCGGTCGACTTTAACAATGGCAAGTATGTGCCGGAAATTTTTACTTCTTCTGGAAAATTCACAACAGATATATATATCAACTGGCACATTTTCAAGCCATTACATTTTATAGCCGGTGTTGACAATCTATTTAACGTTCATCCTGATTTAGCGGTGAACCCTCAAGCCAAATATTGGGCAGGAAATAATGAAACAGGCGGACCATGGGACGGCGTTCAGATGGGGTATAATGGGATGAGAA
>JBFYPP010000077.1:0-8523 GCA_041303255.1 Chitinophagia bacterium
CATTGATTGTCATCATCCTTATAGACAATACCATCAAACTGGCCATGTTCTCCAATCGGTTTTTAATCAAAACCATGCAAATGGTAGGTGCCACACGCTGGTTTATTTCTAAACCCTTTGATCAAAAAGCAATTATCAATGGTCTAATCAGTGCAGTTTTGGCTATTTTCGCCATCTTGTTGATCATTTATGGCGTTGAGAATTGGTGGCTACCTGAAATCAAAGCTTTGCATGACAGCACCCTGTTGTTTTTGCTCTTTCTTTTACTCATCATTATTGGAATAAGCATAACTTTTATCAGTACACACAGAAGTGTAATCAAGTACCTTAAAATGAAACTTGACGACCTCTATTAATAAATTGAAATTAACATGGAAACAAATAAAAATTCCCTTTTTGCAAAACAGAACCTGACTTGGATGCTCATAGGCTTGGTGATCATCGTTCTTGGATTTGTTTTAATGGCAGGAGGCAAAGGAGTAGATCCAACTGTTTTTGATGAAAACGAAGTGTACAGTACAACCAGAATCACCATCGCTCCCATACTCATTGTTATCGGCTTGGTTGTTGAGATTTATGCCATCATGAAAAAAGACAAATAAAAAATTGTTTTTCGTCGCATTCCTTAATACATGAATACATTCCAAGCCATTGTATTGGCCATAATCGAAGGAATCACAGAGTTTCTTCCCATCTCTTCTACAGGCCATATGGCCATTGCATCTGCCTTTTTTAAAATTGAAGATGATGTATTCACCAAACTCTACCTTGTTGTAATACAATTAGGCGGCCGTTACTGTTGTCTTCTGGCGCAAGCTTTTCAATTTTGTTAATTATAAATTTTACCTAAAACTCTTTATTGCCATGATTCCGGCATTGGTGGCGGGAGTTGGATTGATCGATTTTATAAAAGAAGCATTGGGCAATACGTTAATGATATCTATTATCATGGTAGCAGGCGGACTCCTTTTACTGGGTGTAGACAAATGGTTCAAAGACGGTACGGTAAAAGAAGAAGTTGAAATAACCAACAAGACTGCTTTTATGATTGGTTTATACCAAGTGTTGGCAGTTGCTTTACCTGGATTAAGTCGCTCTGCTGCAACCATCATTGGAGGCATGCAACAAAAGCTTACAAGATCATTGGCCGCTGAGTTTTCCTTCTTTTTAGCCATTCCTACCATGTTTGCCGCAACCGTAAAAAGCGTATACGATATCTGGAAAGACAATCCTGCTGTTTTAAATACAGATGGCATCCAAATGATTCTTTTGGGTTCTCTGATTGCTTTTATCATCGCCTTAATTTCAATAAAGTTTCTCATTTCCTTTCTTCAAAAAAATGGCTTCAAGTTATTTGGATGGTACAGAATTATTGTGGGGACTGTCCTAATATTACTTATCTTAACGGGTAAGCTATAGCACATGAGAAATAATAAAAAGATACAGAATGCTTGGACGATGTACGACTGGGCAAACAGTACTTATAACTTGGTTATCACTTCAACCATTTTTCCAGCTTACTATGTAGCAATAACAACCAGCAGCGAGCCGAACGCTCTCTCTTATGTAGACTTTTTTGGCTTACAGATCATCAACACTGCCTTACAGAATTACGCACTTGCAATTGTCTTTTTAATTGTTGCAGTCACATCCCCTATCATGTCTTCCATTGCCGATTACCGAGGCAACAAAAAAGCATTTATGCGCGCATTTACTTTATTAGGATCCATTTCCTGTGCTGCGCTTTTCTTTTTTACCCCTGATAGAATTGAATACGGCATTATTTGTTTCTCTTTAGCCGCCTTGGGATTTTGGAACAGTTGGGTATTTTACAATTCTTATTTGCCAGATATCGCAGCACCTGAAGACAGAGATCGTCTGAGTGCAAGAGGATATGCAATGGGATACATTGGAAGTGTTATACTACAATTGATTTGCTTTCTTATTATTCTTAAACCAGCATTATTTGGATTGGATACAGCGGATAAAACAATTGGAGCAAGAATATCATTTCTACTTGTAGGATGCTGGTGGCTTGGATTTGCTCAAATTGCATTTCGTCATCTTCCCAACAATACAGAATCTAATAAAAAACTCAAAAAACATCTTTTGGTCAATGGATTTCATGAGCTAAAACTGGTGTGGAACCAAGCCAAAGAAATTCCTGCTCTAAAAAGATTTTTGGGTACCTTTTTCTTACTCAGCGTAGGTGTACAGACCGTAATGCTAGTTGCAGCGGGTTATAGCAAAAAAGAAATTTTTCCAAAACCAGAAGATGAACCCAAGCTTTTACTCACCATTTTACTCATTCAAATTGTGGCCATTTTTGGCGCAATTGCATTAAGCAGATTATCAAAAAAAATTGGCAATATTGCAACAATGGTTATTGGCATCTGCATATGGATTGCCATTTGTATTTGGGGATATTTTATTAAATCCCAAACTGAATTTTACATTTTGGCCGCATGTGTAGGATTGGTAATGGGAGGAATACAATCGATGAGTAGAAGCACCTATTCAAAACTGATACCAGAGTCCAATGATACAACCTCTTTTTTTAGCTTCTATGATGTAACTGAAAAATTAGGTCTAACTATTGGATTGTTCCTGTTCGCTTACAATGAAGAATTAACAGGTAGTATGAGAAATTCCATCCTTGTTTTGATGGTGTTTTTCATCTTTAGTCTATTTGCTTTACTCTATACTAAAAAAGCAGTAACCCGAGAAAAATATGCAAGTCTATTCAGTTGATACCGGCATGTTCAAACTAGATGGGGGCGCTATGTTTGGCGTTGTACCCAAAGTAATTTGGAACAAACTCAATCCAGCAGACGAAAACAACCTTTGCACCTGGGCAATGCGCTGTATGCTGGTTGTTGATGGAGAGAGAAAAATTCTGATAGATACAGGAATGGGGAATAAGCAATCGGAAAAGTTTTTTAGTTACTACTACCCCCATGGTGAAGCTGCACTTGTCCCTTCTTTACAAAAAATCGGTTTTGACGTACAAGATGTTACAGACGTACTTCTTACTCATTTGCATTTCGATCACTGCGGAGGTGCGGTAAGCTTAGTCAACGAGAAACTTATACCCACATTTCCAAATGCAACTTACTGGAGCAATCAACATCACTGGAATTGGGCCATCGAACCCAACTCGAGAGAGAAGGCTTCTTTTCTTAAAGAAAATTTTATGCCTCTGAAAGACCATGGCCAGTTAAAATTTATAGAAGAAAAAGAGGGAGAAAGAACAAGGTTTACAGAAAACATAGAAATACTTTTTGTACACGGACATACCAAATCGATGATGTTGCCATTGATTCAATACAAAGGAAAAACCATCAGCTACATGGCAGACCTCATTCCCTCCTCACTTCATGTGCCACTGCCCTATGTGATGGGCTACGACATGTTCCCCATGACTACACTTATGGAGAAGGAAAATTATTTAGAGCAAGCCATGAAAGAAGAGCACATCCTTTTCTTTGAACATGACCCGGTTTCTGAATGTTGCTCGATAGAAAAAACGGACAAAGGCTTTAAGCGAAAAGCTTGCTTTGATTTGAATTCAATATAAGTTTAGTTGAACTTAACCATAGAACGCATGGGATAACGTAGGTTCTTGTATCCCATCATGTCTACCTTTACACTACCTACTGTAATTGGACTCTCTATTCTTAATGGCACGCGGTTTAAATCATCGCTCACCCAGACAGTCATCAATTCACCACCTTCAAAAATTGTGCCTTTGATTAACATGGGCTTGAATTTAATCGCCCTAAATTTCCCGTAACGCGTTTTTATCAATTCCTTACCTAAATAACGAATATAAATACTATGCACTTCGTCATCCAAGAACATATTGAAATTGATTTTATCACCAATTTTATATTTTGAAAAATCAATATTTCTTGCATAATAAATGGAGCTCAATACATCTTGAATACAGTTGTTTATGGGATAAGTTCCTCTAGTACTCACTGCTTTCAGGTCGTCATGGTAAAAGTTTACCAATTCATCTTTCCTAAATCCCCCCTCCTCTACATGACGAACAAAACGGTAGGGCTTGAGGGTTGCTGTATCAATATAGGTTTCATAACGATCCCTTACCTTAAAAATCCAATCGTAAGAAGGATTTGATGTTCCCAATCCCACAACATGATACACAGGCTTGTTGTTGAGTTTTGTATTCGTTACCGTGAAAGAGGCATTGCCTGCATCCACGTATAATCCAATCACATTATAAAAAACTTTGAAGGTAATTACCTCACCCCCAGAAAAAGAAAAGTTGGATATACCGCAGAAATCATTGCCCGCACTCAATCGAATTGCTGAAGCACTAAGGAATACAATGAGTAAAAGTTTTCGGAAAATGGCCATACACAAATATAAAACCAATGAAGCTTTGATTTTGTTCGGTTTCTTTAAACATCAATAAATTTTTCATAAAATCATCCCTCCAAGCGTTCTTCTTGCTTACCAACCCTAAACAAGAGGAAAGCGCCAACCAAGGCAGGCAGCATTAAATTCAATAACCAAACAAAAGTTACGGCCATAGTCAACCCCAACACATTGGAGCTAAATGGCGAAAGCAAGAAGATGGAAAACTGCCACCTAAGTCCTAATTCTACTATAGAGACCGTTGGTATAACCGCAAGCCACAAAAGCATTACAGAAACGCCAATACAGGTTTCCATAAATCCAATATGGACATCCAACAGCTGAAAGAACAGCCAATATTGCACCATAAATATGGCGTACCTCAGAAAGGACCAGGCCAATACTTTCAAGAGTGTGAAAAATGGAATTTCTGATAACCCAATCAAATTGGTCTTCCATTTTTCAAGGAACTTAAATTTCGAAAGCCACTTAAAAAAAATTGCTGCTTGAAAATAAATGAAAACAAAAAAAAGAAATGTAATAGGTGCTACGATTTTAATTGAACTTATAAACGTTCCAAATACACTTGTGTTGTTGAGCAATTGGTCTGACTGAGTGAAAACCAACCCAATAGCCCCAGCAAAGCAGGTAGCAATCAACTGGGCAAAATTTCCAATAAACGTACAAGTGGTTCCTTGCAATCTGGCTTCTTTTGGCAAATGCAAGATCCTCCCTATGAATTCTCCAAATCGATTGGGTGTGGCAATTGAAAAAGCAATTCCTGAAAAAATCGACTTTACTGCTTTCCCAAAAGGAAGAAACACAATCCCCTGCAATAGAAGTTGCCATTTTTTTGCTTCAGCCATCCATTGAACCAACATCAGAAAAATGACTAAAATCAAGATTGCTATTTTTTGTGCATTTATTCCCTTGAATAGTTCTTCTATGTACAAAGGCAGATCCTTCTGCGCGTTGATTTCATTGTATACACGGTAAACCAGCCACACAAACAGCAATGGTCCGATAAAGTAATTGGTGAATATTTTGATACTTTTGTTCAACTTGTTTCCTTGAACCCAAAAATAAACCCAGTTGGTCCAGAAAAGTAAAATTATTTTAGGTATTGACCCTGGCACAGTCATTATGGGCTACAGCGTACTATCCACACAGGGAAATAAAATGGAGATGTTGGAAATGGATGTAGTAAAATTGAATGGGAAAAAAGACATGTTTGAGCGCTTGGGCACCATAAACAAAGTTATTCAAGCATTAATTTCCAAATACAAGCCCGATGCCATGGCTATTGAAGCTCCTTTTTTTGGTAAAAATGTACAGAGCATGCTCAAGCTGGGAAGGGCACAGGGAGTAGCCATTGCTGTTGCCATGTCTAATGATATTCCGGTAGCAGAATATTCACCTAAAAAAGTAAAACAATCCATTACGGGAAATGGCAATTCAGACAAGGAGCAAATATGGAAAATGTTGAACAACATCATGCCATTAACACATACATTAAAATACTTTGATGCCTCAGATGCACTGGCTGTAGCCGTTTGTCATCATTTTAGCGCAAATGGAATTAACCAATTGGCAACAACCAAAAAGAAAAGCAGTACAAAAAAAGAAGCGGGTTGGGACGATTTCATCAAAAAAAATCCTGACCGAATAAAAAGTAAATCGTAGTAATTTAATCAAGCCGATCAACGCTTAACCAGCAAAAAAAACAAGGCGGGCACCAATAAAATTAATTTCCACAGTTGGAATCCACCTACAGCCAAATCAAGTGTAAGGTGTGCAATAACTACTCCCAAAAAAAGCCAAGCCGCCCATTTTTCATTGGACCATATAAAAGAGATGGCCACAAAACCAATGATGTTAAGAAATACATGGCCAGCTGGATAGAGCAGACCCAATTGGGCTGATACTCCTGTAAATGTATAGATGATGTCGTACAAACCAAGGAATGCGAGTGTTGCGATAAAGCCGTTAAATAAAAGCCTGCTTTTCAACATAAGATCATTGGTTGGTGTAGAATTTAAGTTGTTCAAGCAGTTTACTTTGGGCATTCTTTAACTGATCTTCTGTTGGTTTTATCTTTGACCGTGTAAAGTTGAGGTCGTCTGCCGTATTGATGGGAACCAAATGCAAATGTGCATGTGGCACTTCCAGTCCAATTACAGCCAAACCACAACGCTTGCAGGGAAAGGCCTTTTCAATTGCTCTTGCGATGGGTTGTGCAAACTGAAGTAATCCTGAAAGATCCTGATCACTCAATTCATATATTTTATCTACTTCAATTTTGGGCACAACCAATGTATGTCCATGCACCAGCGGAAACACATCCAGAAATGCATAGAAACGGTCGTTCTCCGCTATCTTGTAAGCGGGGATTTCACCTGCAATTATTTTAGAAAAAATGGATGTCATTTTGTTAGATCGCTATATTATCTATTTGGAAAACAATTTTACCATTGGGCGCTTGAATTTCCGCCACATCGCCTACTTTTTTTCCAAGTAATCCTTTTCCAATAGGTGAGGTTACAGAAATTTTCTGTTGTTTCAAATCAGCTTCTTTTTCAGAAACAATTTGATAGGTTACTGATTTTTGAGTTGCCTTGTTGGTGATGGTCACTTTTGTCAAAATCGAAACCTTGCTGGTATCTATTGTTGAAGCATCCAAGATACGTGCAGTAGCAAGCTCGGCATCCATTCTACTAATTTTGGCCTCCAATAAACCTTGGGCTTCTTTAGCAGCATCATATTCAGCATTCTCTTTTAAGTCACCCTTCTCTCTGGCTTCTGCAATTGCCTTTGAGGCAGCAGGTCTTTCCACGCCCTTCATATGTTGAAGTTCGGCACGCATTAGCTCCAGGGTTTCTTTGGTTACATACATTATGCTCATACGGTAGTTTTTCTGTTGCTTGATTTGAAAAAAATAGCAACGCCTCAGAAAAACTGAAGCGTTGCCGTATTGCAAAGTTAAGTAAATTTTGAAATTAGTCCATTTTGGACTCATCTAGCTTGAAAATCAGCACTTTAGCCATTTTCTCCAAGGATTCTCTACTGTACCCGGCAATGTGAGGCGTAATAACTACATGCGCTCTGGAAACCAAAGAAAGAAACTGTTCCCGCTCATTGTCTGTATAAGACTTCAAATTTTCGTTTTCCAATACATCTAATCCTGCCGCAATCACCTTACCGCTATCCAATGCACGAATCAATGCTTTGGTGTCTACTATGCCACCCCGACTGGCATTTAAAAAAAAGACAGGCTTTTTCAAATGATTGAAAAAATCATCATTTGCAAAATGATGGGTTTCTGCATTCAATGGCAAATGAAAGCTCACCACATCTGCTTCAGTGAACAATTGATCAAGACTAGACTCAAAAACATTACCCGCAGAAAATCCTTTCTTGTATTTATCATGTGCCAATACTTTTACACCAAAAGGTGCCAACAAAGCTGCAAATGCAGAACCCGTATTGCCAAATCCAATAATACCTACGGTTTTACCACCCAATTCAATACCCCTGTTCTCTTCCCTGATCCATAGTCCTTTTCTCACTTCATTACTTGAACTAAAAATCTTGTGCATGAGTCCCAATAAGGTACCTAAACAATGCTCCGCTACGGCATCTTTGTTTCCTTCTGGACTACTGAAACAGAAAATTCCTTTTTGGACTGCATAGTCTACATCAATAATCTCCATCCCACTGCCCAGTCTACCAATCCATTTGAGTTGGGGTGCTGCATCCATTAATTGTTGATCTACTTTGATTCTTGTTGTAACTACCATCCCTTGGTAATCAGCAACTATTTTGTACAACTCATCATAGGTGATAGATGCTCTCACATCCACGTCAAAACCACGTTGCACAAGGCCTTCCTGCAAACATGGATGGGCATACGCTGTTATGATTACTCTTGGATTCAATTCATTTTATTTAGCAGATCAACAAATTGTGCTACAGAAAGTTGTTCTGCGCGTTTGGTAAAAATGGGGTCCTGTAATATTTCTGTTTTAAAATAGGGCTTTAATGGATTTCTCAATTGCTTTCTTCTTTGTCCAAATGCTGCCTTCACCAAAACCAAAAACTTACGATGGCTTTCAATTGCATATGGATTTCCCATGTATTCAAACT